>BJHB01000344.1:0-3797 GCA_014191415.1 Chloroflexota bacterium | reverse complement strand
CCACCTGGCTTACGGTCAGCGCAATTGCCGGGGAACCGGTATCGAACTCGAAGCCGCTCGGGGCTTTCAGGATCAGGATGCCGGAGCCAATCTCGCCAGGGTTCGACTCCTCGATTGACGGCTGGACTGCCAAGTTCGTCCAAGCCGGGGCGCTTCCTGTGGCTGCCCTGTCGGCCGACATCTGCGTGGCCTGCGCACCAATGCCGACGGTCAACCGGGCGGCGGCGCTCCGTTCTGGCGTGGCGAGGAAGGTGAAGAGCGGGAGACCAAGGAGAATCGCGACGGCGATCGCGAACGCTGGGAAGGGATGCGATTGGGCAAACCGGCCGGGCCACACACCCGCGTGACGCAAGGCGCGTCCGGCCAGGGCAATGCGCCTGGATGCAATCTTGCTCTCAGATGAAAGGCGCGAACGCACCGCGTACCGGGCATGATGCAGCCTGATGCGGCCGCGCCGGGCGATAGCCCCTACGGCTTGGGAGAAGTCGTGACGGTCACTCGAGAGGCGTTCGATTGGGACCCATCGCGTGTTCGGAACCGGTGGTGGTGATGGCGGGACCCCGTGCGGGGTGCCAGCGGGCGGTGTCCCGCTGTGTATCCCTGCCGTATCTGTAAGGTCGGGGCTATCGCCTTGGATCGGGGACGTGTTCTCCCGCGGTGCAGGAGGTATGGCCTCCCGCGGGTCCACGTTTCCGTGTCCCTTCTGCGGTCCGTCGCCGGTCACGTTATCCAAGTTGAAACCTTGTCCGCGTCATTCACGGCCCCCACAACCCCACCAACATGGGATGGCACACCCCCCCTCGGGCATGCCGGTTCCCTACTAGCAACGCGATTGCGTGCCGATAGTTCCGTAACGCGGCCCCGGGAATGCGCCATCCCCACGGCCGCGCAACTGCCCAATTGCGGTCATGCACATGACGGGCGGAAGCCACCGCATGTCGCGCCAGACTTTGTGATAGTCTTCACAAAGTCCGGCGTGACGCAGCGACGATGCACCGGACGGGAGGTCAGCAAATGATTCGGCGAGAATGGCAGGCCGTGGCGATTGCCGGTGCGGTCCTGTTGGCAGCGTGTGGTGGCGGTGCCGGAAGCGGAGCGGCAGGTGGTGGCGATGCCGGTGCCGGGGCCGGAACCTCGACCACGATCGTCGGGCTTGACACCATGAAGTTCAATCCCGAAGCCATCACCGTCAAGGCGGGCGCACCGGTCAAGATCACCTTCAAGAATGCCGGCATGCTTCCGCACGACCTCGTCACCGAAGGCGGAACCCAGAACGCCAAGCTCGTCAACATTGGCGCTGGCAAGGAACAAGCCGGAACCTTCATGGCACCCAAGCCTGGAACCTATGCGATCGTCTGCACTCAGCCGGGCCACAAGGAAGCCGGCATGGTCGCCAAGATCACCGTCGAATAGTCCCGCCGATAGGTTTCCACAAGTGCGCTCTCTATATGTATCGAGAGCGCACCGCCTCTCCTCTTAATGGGTAGTGACAAAACAGAAGACCCCGCACCAGTGGTGCGGGGTCTTCTGGTATCGGTCGCGATTACGCTATGTGGTCAGCACTCGCTGAAACCGCACGAGTAGCACTTCTGGCAACCCTCTTCGTAGACCAGCGCCGCATCGCCGCACTCAGGGCAAAGGTCAGCCTTCATCGTGCGCGAAGGGGCTGTCGCCGCGGGGACAATCGCCGGCACCGGGGCCACCGCCTGCACGGCTTCACGGGGCTCGTCACCGTGCGCTGCGTCAGTTCCGAGGAACTCGGCCAGAACCTGCGCCACCGCATCCGGAAGGGACCGCACCCGGTTCCGCCCGATGCCCAGCTGGCGCCCGCCGCCAATGCCGCTTAGCTGGTCGACAACCTCCTGGAGGCGATCTGCCGGTGGCAACGCCGACGGAAGGCGCAGGATGAGCGAGATCAACCGTCCAAGCGCTTCGGTGACCGACGCGGTGTCGCTACCCGCCTTGCCCACCTGCATGAACACCTCGAACGGCTGCCCTCCCGGGTTGCGCGTGATCGTGGTGAACATCGTGCCAAGCGGAGTCGGCATCCGGTAGGTCACCCCTTCGGCAGCCCGTGGACGTGGATGCAGGTGTGATGACGCATGATCCGGAATCCCTAGGCCCAACTGGACGGCCTCGGTCTCGGCGCGCACCTCTGATGGTGCAGGCGTGGCTGGCTTCTCCGGTGCACCCGGCGGATCGATGTGCGAGAGGACACCCTCCCGGCAGCCATCGCGGAAATAGGTGACGCCCTTGCACCCGAGGTCGTACGCCATCATGTAGAGGGTCTCGACCTGGTCGACCGTGTGGTCGTTCGGGGCATTCACCGTCTTCGAGATGCTGGAGTCGGTGTACGCCTGCACCGTCGCCTGCACGCGCACGTGTTCCTCGGGCGTCAGGTCATTCGCCGAGACGAACCAGCCGGGTTTCTCGGTGTACGCTGCCAACGGGTTCGCATCACGCCACGCCTGCAAGAGCGGATGGTAGATGATGTGCTCCCCGGTCCGGTCGCGCCGTCGCATCGCGAAGTCGTAAACCGGCTCAATTCCCGACGAAACGCCGGACAACAGCGACGTCGTACCGGTCGGCGCCTGGGTGAGGAGCACGGCATTGCGGATGCCATGCTCGGCCACTCGCGCCTGGATCTCCTTCGGCAACCGCTGGATGAACCGTCCCTGCAGGTACTTCTCCCGATCGAACATCGGGAACGGACCCTTCTCGGCGGAGAGGTCGGCGGAGGCATCGTAGGCGTGATCGCGGATTGTGGCGTAGATGCGCTCAACCGTCGCCAGGCACTCGGGCGTCCCGTACGGCAACTGCATCTTGATGAGGGCATCGGCGAGACCCATGGTGCCCAGACCGGTACGACGCGTGCCCAGCTGCGCCTTGGCGTTCTCTTCAATGAAATAGAGATTCGCGTCCACGACATTGTCAAGGAACCGCATGGCCACGCGCGACGTCGCCGCGAGCGCGTCGTAATCGAAGACGCCCGGTGCACCATCGACGCTGTCATGCACGAACTGCGAGAGGTTGATCGCGCCGAGGTTGCAAACCCCCCATTCGGGAAGGCCCTGCTCACCGCACGGGTTCACGCAGATGATCTTCTCGTAGTACCAGGTGTTTGCCTCGGTGTTGTAGCGGTCGATGAAGACGAGGCCGGGCTCACCAGCCGACCACGCCGCGAGGCAGATCTGGCTCCAGAGGTCACGCGCCCGGATGGTCTTCCTGACCTCTCCGTTCCAGACAAGATCCCACGGGGCATCGGCCTTGACCGCAGCCATGAACGGATCGGAGACGCAGACGGACAGGTTCGCGTGATTGATGCGCTTGAGGTCGCGCTTGACGTTGATGAACTCCTCGACGTCCGGATGACTGTCGTCGATCATCAGCATCAGGGCGCCACGGCGCGATCCGCCTTGCTGGATCACGTCACCGGTCGCGACGGAGTAGAGCTCAGCCCATGAACACGGTCCGGAAGCGGTGCCGTTGACGGTCTTGATGTACGAACCGCGAGGCCGGAGGCTCGAGAGGTTGATCCCGACGCCACCACCACGGGCCATGATCTCGGTCATGACCTTGAGGTTGTCGAGGATTCCGCCCCGGCTGTCTTCGGGGCTCGGGATGACGTAGCAGTTGTAGTAGGTGACCTTGTGGCCGGTTCCCGCTCCGGCGAGGATGCGCCCGCCCGGGACGAACTTGAAGTCGCTCAGGACCTCGTAGAAGCGGCCCTCCCAGTACTGCTGCTTCTCGGGGGTGGCCTCGACCGCGGCAATACCGCGGGCTACACGCGCCCACAT
>BJHB01000343.1:0-3806 GCA_014191415.1 Chloroflexota bacterium | reverse complement strand
TCCTCACCCCCCCACCCCGCCTGATGAAAATACGCTTCGCTTGGCTCCTGCCCCCCCCACCCCGCCTGATCAAAATACGCTTCGCTTGGCCACCACCCCGCCAGACCATGCAGCGGCTCAATCCTGGTTGAGAACTGTCTGGGGTGTGCCGTATTGGCCCATGCGACCCGCACTGGAGGCCGTGGTCCGTCGGCGCTTGGCGCGGGACATCTTCTTTCTCCAGCTTAGCAATGGACTGCAGCGGGCATTTGGGTTCGGCTTCAGCATCGTGATTGCCCGCGTGCTTGGCGTCACCGGGTACGGCGAGTACTTGCTGGTGCTTTCCCTCTACAGCACCCTGAACCTTTTGGGAAACCTTGGGGTTGGCCAATTCCTGGTGGTGCCTCTCGCGCAGGCGGTGGCAACGCGTGACCGTGGCGCGATCGCCCGCGGAACCGGCTACACGCTGAAGTTCGGACTGATCCTTGGAATGCTCGTCGTCCTCGCGGTTCTTCTTGCCGGTGAGGTGGTGGGCGATCTCATCATGCACCGACCCGACCTGGGCAACCTGACCCGGATCGTCGTGGCGGGGCTTATCCCATCCGTCGCCTACAACGTGGCGATCACATCACTCCAGTCTGGCCGGAGGATGTCGACCCTCGCGGTCGTAGAGATCTTTGATCTTCTGGTCGGGCGAGGCTGCGCCGTGTTCTTCGTGCTTGCCGGCATCGCTGGAGGTGGTGTGACCGGCGTCCTGTGGGGCACGGTGGTGGGGGGTGCGATCTCGGCGATCCACGCGGTCTGGTGGTACTGGCGCATTGCAGTGCGGCATGACGAGTTTCCCGGTCTGGCCAGTTTGGTGCGTGCAGGTTGGTCGGTACCGATGGGCACGTACTTCCGGTTCAGTGCGATTGCATCGGTCGACAAGAACATCGCCCAACTCTTCGGCCAGACGCCGATGCTCCTTCTTGGGCGCTATGCCGGTCCCGAGGAGGCCGCATACTTTGGGATCGCCGGGAAAGTCTTCACGCTGCTGGCCTCGCTGCACGGGGGCGCAAGCCGGGCGCTGTCGGTGCGGCTCTCACAGGAAATGGGGCAGCGCGGTTCAGCATCGACGAGACGTCTCTTCTGGCGAGGTTCCCTGGCGTGGGGAGGTGCGTCTGCTGTGGGCGCAATCGTCCTGCTGGCAGCGCTTCCGGTCTTCCGAATTGCGTACGGTCCGGAGTACCTGCCGTCTGTTGCCTTGGTTGCGGTCCACGGGGCCTTGCAGGCAAAGCAGGGACTGACCGTGGCGCTCGGAGCGGTCTACCTGATCGCAGGGAGGGTCGCGACGAACGCCCTGCTCAAGATTCCGCTGATCATGGTGGCAGTGCCATGGGGAATGTGGTTGGTTCAGGGGTGGGGCGCGATGGGTGCCGCGGTGTATCAGTTGACGGTCTACGTAGCTGGCGACGTAGTCTATCTGGGACTGATCCTGACGCCGTGGTTCTGGCAGTCAGTGGGCGGCTCGCCCAGTTTCTCGGAGACGCGTGCCCCGCCCTCCCAACCTCCTACCCCGTCTCAAGACGGAGCGGAGAGCCTTGTGAATGAAAGCGATGGGAAGAGCCGATGATCCGACCGCCTACTCGACCCACTCGCCCCACCGCCCCGCCTGATTTGAAGACGCTTCGCTTGGCCCCCGCTTCGGGTCTGCTCCGCCCAGTGCGTACGACCCGTCCCCGGGTACTCCACGTGTCGCCGCTCATGTTCGGTGAAGGTGGCATTGTCGGGGGTGGTGAGCGGTACGCATACGAATTGGCACGGGCCATGGCCATGCAGACACGGACGAGGCTTGTCTCATTCGGCGAACCCCTGACACGGAACGTGGATGGATTGCGCATAGAGGTCTTTCGTCCGGTCGCGTATGTCGGGCGCAAGCGCCTTGGACCGATTTCGCCGAGCCTGGCGATGGCGATCGCCTGGGCGGATGTAGTGCATGTGCACCAAATCGAGACTTTCCTGACGGATCAATGTGTCCTGATCGCCCGGTTGTTCGGAAAGAAGGTCTTCCTGACTGACCATGCAGGCGGTGACCGGAACTTCAACCGTCGGCTTGGAACCGTGGACCGCGCGACAGGTCTTCTGCTTGTGAGCCACTTCAATGCCCGTGGGTACCGGAAGTGGGCCTCCAAGGTCCGGGTGATCCATGGTGGAGCGGACCCGGCGCGTTTCCGGCCTCTTCCCGGTCTCGCGCGAATGGAAAAGGTTCTCTACGCGGGAAGGTTGATCCCGTACAAGGGGATCCATCACCTGATCGAGGGAGTTCACCCCGAAACGGCGGTGATCCTCGCAGGCGAGTCGTACCACGCCGAATACCGGGCCTATCTTGATGTGGTGTCGCAGGGGCGGAATGTGACCTTCCTCGGGCCCCTGATGGGGGAGGATCTCGTCCGTACCTACAACACCTCAGCGGTCAGTGTCCTGCCCTCGGTGGAGACCGACATGTACGGCAAGAAGTATCCCAAGAGTGAGATCCTTGGACTGGTTCTTCTTGAGGCAATGGCGTGCGAAACGCCGGTCGTCGCATCCCGCATCGGGGGGATGATGGAACTTGTCGTGGATGGCGAGACCGGTCTCGGAGTGCCCCCGGGGGATAGTGCAGCCCTCGGTGAAGCGGTGGAACGGCTTCTCGGTGATGAGAAGCTGGCGCGCGAGATGGGTCGTGCCGGTCGTGCACGCGTCGCGGCGAACTTCACGTGGGCCGCGGTGGCCCGACGCTGTGTTGCGGCCTACGCCGGTGACCTCGGCGAGGAGATCCCGGGCGCGTGACGATGCTGCTGCGTATCCGGGACCACCGTCGGACCAAGCTCGCGTGTACCCAGCGAGGGACATGGCTCGCGGACCGTCGGCAGGTGTGCAGGCCTTGCGCTTCGAGTGAGAGTGGATCGTCGGCGTGAGGATACTCGTGTTATCCGACACGTATCCGCCAGTGAACCGCGGTGGGGCGGGCGAGGTTGCCTCGCTCGTTGCTGACGGTCTTGCGTTGCGGGGCCATGAGGTCTGTGTGGTGACGTCCGGCAGGGGTGCGGACTGGGAGTCCGCTCGTTACACCGCTCGCCCCAACGCCCCACCTGATTTGAAGGCGCTACGCTTGAGTGGTCGAGGCAATGCCGGTGTCAGTGTCCGTCGGATCCGCACACCGGTTCCGGCGATCGCACGGCGCCACCTGAGCATCTTGAATCCGGTCGCGGTTGCCGGGGTTTGGCGGGTCGCGCGCGAGTTCCGGCCCGATGCCGTCCACGTCCACAACGTCCATGAACGCCTGTCGTTTGCTTCACTTGCGGTTGCGCGCGGTGGCGGAAGCCGGACGCTGCCGGTCATCCTCACTGCTCACGATTACCTGCTCTTTTGCCTTACGAAATTCCTGTGTTCGCGCGGGGACGTCGGCGTTACGGCAACCCCGACCCAGTGCGTGCATTGCACGACGATGCGCCGGGTTCCTGGTCGCAATCTGATAGTGCACAGTCTCGTCAAGCGCCACGTGACTTCGCTGGCGTGCATCAGCCACGCGCAGGCCCGGGCGATGGCGTGTAACGGGTTCGCTGATGTGCCCACCACCGTTGTCCACAATGGTCTGGATGGCTCGACTTGTGTGTCAAAGGCAAGTGACGGAGAGGCCTTCCGGCTAAGACTTGGCCTGGACAGGCGGCCGATCGTGCTCTTTGGTGGCCGGGCGTCGGGCGCCAAGGGCGGGGATCAACTCGCACGTGCGATGGTTCGTGCCATCAAGCGAGTGCCATGCCAACTCGTTGTCCTCGGTGATCGGCCTGAGTACTTCGTTACCTTGC
>BJHB01000342.1:0-3807 GCA_014191415.1 Chloroflexota bacterium | reverse complement strand
AAACGTCGAGCGAAAGGCCGTGCCGTCGCGCTGTCGACGCGGAGGCGCTGGAAAGGTGATCAGGTTGCCTCCGCGCAATGTATGGACAACAAGACGTCCGTACCGTTCAAGGTCAATCCATCGACGCGCCGGAAAGAACGTGGCAACGGACTCCTCACCATCGAGCCCTGACCCAAACCGGCCGATATCACGCACTCTGACCTGGAATCCCGCCAAGCGCATCGCCATGAAAAGGGATGCCCGCTCTTCACGCCACCGCAGGGAAGTGGCGGACGCTCCAACCGTGGCGATGTCATCGGGGTCAGCGCCCGCGTACGCTGGATCATCGATCCAGATTACCGGATCGGTCAGATGTGTGGACGCCACCAACTCGTCTGAGTGGGCTGCTACGAACGCAATGAACGATCTGACTTCCGGGTCGGCCATCCAGCTCTCGTGGATCGTCAGTGAGACCATTCCCTCACCAACCGCCGCGACCAGCGATGCAACCCTCCCTCCACTGGTTCCGCTCCGATCCACCAGCGAAATCATGGGAGGATGGTCATCATCAAGGCGTCCCACTGCTGAGGATGCAACCCACGCCACGTCGGGAACCCGCGCCTCGGTACTGGTGACAGATTGCAGGAACGCAGTGTCATCCACGTTGAGGGGTGGCATGGCCACTCCGACACCCGGAAGACCCGCCCAACCGCTCTCCACAATCGCGCACGGGATTCCCGGGAGGACGCGTTCGACAGTCTGCCTCAAGTCCCGGGAATACACCGAGCGCACATGCCCGACAAACTCGTGCCAGTCAGCAAACTGTCCGGGCGAAAGTTCCCGCCCGGACCGTTTCCCAAGACCGCCTGTGCCACCCCGACCACTGCCGGTCACCGGCCAGTACGCCCCTGCCGGTACCGGCGCCTCGCCCCGACGAAGCCACTTTGAAATTCGGGACACGACCCGCGTCATCGTCGAGGACCCAAGATAGCTGCCGTCCGATCGATCAATCACCCTTAGATCTGGGGGAGCCGCGGCATCGCGGGTCAGGCCCAGCCAAGCCCACTCGCGCGCAATGGCGTTGTCGCTGTCGTACCGACGACGCAACCACGAACGCCACTCAAAGAGCAGTGCGTCGTCCGCGCCATCCCGCAACCACGATTGCGAACTCGTTGGCCTCAACCCTGTGTCAACCATGAACCCGGCAATTGGTGCCCGGTTCCCTTGCGATACCGAGGACGCGAGTGTTTCCAACCACTTGTTTGCCCGGTCGCGGTCCCAAGAACTGGGAAACCCCTGACCGCCCGGATTGCTTCGGATCGTCGGACGCCCCGGAGGTGAGCCAGCCAGCCCAGGTGGGG
Organism: Chloroflexota bacterium; assembly: GCA_014191415.1. Lineage (GTDB taxonomy): Bacteria > Chloroflexota > UBA11872 > UBA12225 > UBA12225 > UBA12225. The sequence goes on along the minus strand of BJHB01000342.1, from coordinate 2,467 downwards.
CGTCCGTGATGTTCGCCATCACCCAGACATCGAGACCTACCTCCGACGCCAAGGCCATCGCCTCTTCGACGACGTAAGCTGCTTCGTCATCCTGACCCCGACCACCAGACGCGTGCCAAGCCCACCGGATTTCCAGGCAGACCCCGGTAACACCCGGCGAACACCATTCATTTGCCCGTAAACGCAGTGCCCCGGGTCGAACCCCGTCCAGTCGTACACCAACCAAGACCGGAATGTACGGCCGATCCCCACGATAGAAGAGACCGTAAGCGACGAGTTGTCGAGGATCGTTCACTAGGTCTTCCGCCACTGCGACACGTCGCAAAGGCACAGGTTATTTTCTGGGCAACATCATTCGGCAGCGATGGTTCATTCGAGCAAGCAAATGATCTGACGATGAGCCAAACGAGAGCTGAGTAGGGCAGAGTTTGTCACACATTCACCGAATGGTAGAGACCCCACCGCACAAGGGGTGTGGTTGCAAGCGTAACCCGGTCGGACCACTTCGCCGGTGACACGGTCTGGGCGTCGATGGCCGCGCCGATCCGGGGATGTTTTACGATGAAGTCACTCCACCCCGGGGCGATCCGAAGGGTCGATGCCGACGCGCCACCGGACGCGATAGTTCGTACGAGACGGGCGGGCGATCAGTCACGCGCCCGGTCCACCGTCACCGCTTCGTTCGACACCCATGACATGATGCACGCCACCTTCTCCCAGAAGGTGATCGATGGCGCCGATTCGCGCAATGACGAACGCAGGTGACAAGCGGCTTGCGTTCGCTGACGGCTGTGCTTGACGGCCTCAGAATATCGGGCGTATAGTCGAAACGAAATGAGGCCGTTGCCAGCGCGGGCACCCATGTGCACGAACACTGACTTTCTTGGGTTATCCGTGGTCGCGGCCTCTTATTCGTACCGCATCCCGGTGTAAGCAAGGCCCTTGAGGGCCGCTGCAAGCACCGGGTCAGGCAGGGGATTGTTCCTCTGCCTTTTTTGTTGCCCAATTGGGCAATCCTGCCGGGGGAACGCCAACGATGTCTGTGCCGACAACACCCGCCCAATCCGTCGCCACGTCCGCCACTGGTGGGCACACGTCAGTTCTGGACACTCTTCGCGAACGCGGGTTCCTCTACCAATGCTCTGATGAGCAGGGGCTTGAACACACCCTCTCCCGCGGTCCCGTCACCTACTACGTCGGCTTCGACCCGACCGCCACGTCCCTCCATATCGGCAACCTGATCCAGGTCATGGCCATGACGCACCTCCAGAAGGCCGGTCACCGACCGATCGCCCTCATCGGAGGCGGCACCACCATGGTCGGGGACCCGACCGGCCGCACCAGTGCCCGCCCGATCATGACCCGGGCAGAGATCGAGTCCAACGCCACCCACTTCCGAGGGCAGATCGCACACTTCCTCGACCTGTCCCAGGGCCAAGGGTTCCTGGTGGACAACGCCGACTGGCTTCTTGAGCTGAATTACATCGCCTTCCTGCGCGACTACGGCCGTCACTTTTCGGTGAACGACATGCTTCGCACCGAGGCCTACCGGTCACGCCTCGAGACGGGACTGACCTTCCTCGAGTTCAACTACATGCTCCTGCAGGCGTACGACTTCCTGGAAGCATTCCGTCGGCATGGGTGCTCCTTGCAGCTGGGGGGAAGCGACCAGTGGGCGAATATCCTCGCCGGAGCCGACCTCATCCGTCGCGTCGAGAATGCTCCGGCCTACGCACTGACAACGCCGCTTCTCCTGACATCGACCGGGGAGAAGATGGGCAAGACCGCCTCGGGGGAACGCGTCTGGCTTGACCGCGAACAGACGTCGCCTTTCGAGTACTACCAATTCTGGGTCAACTGCGATGACCGGGACGTCGCCCGCCTGTTGGCTTACTTCACCTATCTTCCAATGGACGAGATCAGAGACCTCACGGCGGCCGAAGGTGCGGGCCTGCGGGCGGCAAAGCAGCGACTCGCGTATGAGGCAACCGTCCTTGCCCATGGCCATGCCGACGCCGACGCCGCACGCTCCGCCTCGTCAGCCCTGTTCGGGGGAACCGATGGTGACCGTGCGACCCTCGACGATCTCGTTGACGCGCCTTTGATACCTTCGGTCCCGATTGATGCATCTCGGCTTGAAGAGGGAATCTCGATTGTCGACCTTTTCGTCCTTGCGGGACTTGCCGACTCTCGTGGAGCCGCACGGCGCCTGATTGACGGTGGCGGTGCAACGCTTAACGAGGTGCGGGTTGATAGCCAGCTCTCCGTCAGCACTGGGGCGTTGCACCGAGGCATGCTGATCCTCCGTGCAGGCAAGAAACGCTACGTCCGCATCACTTTTTCCTGACCCGCGCGCCCCAGGTTCCAGGGCAACACGGCTTGGACTGGCGCGGGGCATGGCACAACCGAGGATACGCGTGTCCTAGCCATGCTTGCACTCATGCCGGGATGCCGGGATGCCGGGAGC
>BJHB01000341.1:0-3808 GCA_014191415.1 Chloroflexota bacterium | reverse complement strand
AGCGCCGAAGACGAGATCCGGACGGGATCTCCCGAACTTGACAAATGGCTGGCATCCGGCCTGCCCCTTGATGACGCCGATGCCACCGACATTGCGCACCCCAGTGACAACGTGGAATGGGGCCGGGACAGCGGACAGGCGCTTGTTGCCCGGGCCCGCACCACACCCTTCTGGACGATCACCTACCGCGCCGAGGATGACGGTGACCTGGCCCGCGATGGCCAGTTCCATCTGCGACGGATGGCGCACTTGATGAATGATGGACGCGGTACCAATCCGGCGGTGGGTGCCAACCGGCTTGGCCAGTACGTCGCATCGATGCGCCGTGCGATGGGTCGTTCGGTTGTCGAGCTGGCATCGGATGCCTCGGGAGCGATCGACCCGGTGGCGGTGATCCTGATGGAACATGGCCGGTTGTCGGATGAGGAACTGAACGTCAATCTGCTCAGTGGCGTGGCGACGGCCCTGCGCATGCCGGTGTCGGTACTACGGGAAATCCGTGATAGCGGGATCGCCGTGCAGTCCGTGGCCGGCGAAGGCGAGGCAGCCCGTGATGCGACTGGGTTGCTGCATCGCATCCTTGTCAGTCTCGGGCCGATCACAAGGCCGATGGCAAACGTCCTGGGATCTTCCACCGCTGCGCCTTCAACGGCCGACCTAGACCTGCATGTCCTGGAACGCCCGGTTCTTCTTGTGTCCTTCCGTGCGGACGTTTCTGATGGGAGGGTGCTTGATGTGACTCCGGTGCTGGAGCCGGATCACGACCGGACACCGGGCTACAGCACCTTGGTGGTGCGCGTGCATGACGCCTCGGGCAGTCCTGTGGTTGGCCTGCGGATCCGGCTTGACCTCCTGCAGATCGAGGGCCTCGAGGACGAGGAACCGGTTTCGACGACTGATGCCGACGGAGTTGCCCGCTTTTCCCGGGTACCGCTTTCGCGGTTCGTCGAGCTCGATGATGAAGGCGTCCGGGCATCGGGCGCAGACCAGGCCTACCCGATCACCCTGCTTGACTGACGGTTGGAGCACTGTTTGGGCTCTGCCCCCGCGCCGCTCACAAAACGGTGCGGGGTGCCGTCTCCTTTGTAGAGGTGGCTGGATTGGCCATCGCACACGCAAAGGAGCCGTAGCAATGCAGGGCAATCTTTCACAAGCCGTAACTTCCCCGACACATCCGTACCGGGGGCATCTCGTCCCGGGGTCCCGGTGGCGTACCCGGACGCGTCGTCACCGCGGACAGGTGCACGAGGTGGTGCGCCTGTCCGCTGACGGACGCGGCGTCTACGTGTGTTCGGTTGGGCGTGGCCCCAGGCAACACGCGAACAAGACCTACCACGTCAAGGTCGATGCCTTCCTCATGGGCATGGAGCCGGTCGCCGCAGCCGTGGTGAAATGACCCTTGGCATCTGGTTCGGCTGGTGGACATGATCCGGTCGGAGTTCCGGCATCACTGTCACATTCGACAGTCGGGCGTACCTTGGTTGATGTGTCCGTCACGTTGACGGACACGACGACGCAGTCACCGGTCGCAATGATGCGGCCCCACGCACAACGGAGGTGCCCCATGACCGCGAACCAGACCATCGATACCCGGCCGGTCGTCGCAGCCATTTCCGATCTGGTGCCAGGTGCCACGTCGCCATGGCGGGTCGGGACGGCGGTGCAGGCCCTGCCGGTCGGCGCGTCGGCGACGGCGATCCTGCATGCCCTCATCGACGACCGGGTAGACGCCGACCTGTCTGACACGGATGTCGACAGCTTCCTCGCGCGCAACCCGGACCTCGCGTTCGCCTCGGTGGATGATCTCCTCGGGGACGATTGGGCATAGGGTCGATCGGCCCGGTGGTGTGAAGGTGCCGGATTGAAGCCCGGACTGCCTGTCACATTCGCCGGGCCGGCATACCTTGGTTGGTGTGTCCGTCACGTCGATGGATGCGACATTGCAGTCACCGGTCGCAATGATGCGGCCCCACGCACAACGGAGGTGCCCCATGACCGCGAACCCGACCCGCAAGACCACCCGCCGTGCCACCCGTGTCCGCCGCGACGTGCGGGGGTACGGCCTGGCTTCCCTCCCAGACACCACCGGCCTGCACCCGGACACCCTGGTTGCGTGGCGGGTGGGGCCGGCGATGGCGTCGCAACCGCTGGATGCGTCGGTGGACGATCTTCTGGCGGCGTTCCAGACAGACGTGCTTGGTCCGGTTCGGCGCGCGTCGCATTACCGCCGGATCCGGTGACACCCACGTCTTGGTTGTCCCGGGTGGCCGACTGCCGGCATGGCAACCCATTCCAAGTGAGGTCTGGCCAGAACCGGCCGGGTGGAGGGGTGGTACGGCGCAATGACACGATCCCACGCACAACGGAGGTGCCCCATGACCGCGAACCCGACCCACGACACAGCATCGATCACCGTCGCCCCGACCATCGCCGAACTGGCCTTCGGCACCGATGCGTCAGGCTGTTGGGGCCATGATGGGGTCGCGTTGTCGCGTCTAGGGCCTGCCGTGGACGTGGTACCGGATGACCATCCAGTGGAGGATTTCCTGGGCGCCTTGCTTGATGACCTGACCGATGACATCGTGCCCGATGATGAGACGGCTTCGGTCCTGAGGGATGCGTGGCGTCGGGCACAGCGGCGGACCGGAGAGAATCCACCAGAGGGCGGAGCGACTTTCAATCAGGGGCGATGGGGAGGGGAAGGGCCAGTCGACATCACAGATGTGCATCACGCCCTGCGGACGCGCCCGGCGCCTCCATCGTGCGCGTCGGAGTTTGTCGTTGGGGCTGGTCCGGGGTTGGTGACCCTCCTGCCTCTGACGATGCAACCGACACCGCGCTTGTCATGGGCCTTGCGCCTGGCCGCCAACGAGGCAAGGCGTGCTGGTGCGGATACGGTGGGCATTTCACATCTTGTCCGGGGCCTCCTGGCCGAGGCACAGCCCAACGAAATGGCGCGGAGCGACTTTCAATCAGGGGCGATGGGTAGGCCTGAATCACTGATCCGTTGAGATGGGTCGGTGTACGGGACATCAACCGGATGCACACAGTTGGTGCGTGGTTGGGGTGTGGATGTCCGGTACTGTTTCATCACCTGAAGTTGATGTGAATCACCAAGAGACTGCACCACCAATCCAGAGCATTCATGAGTTGTTGTCCGGCACCTGAAGTCCGGCGCGTACCCGGGAAAGGATCATCCATTTATGCGCATTCTCCATACGAGCGACCTGCATGTCGGGCGCACACTGAACAACATTTCCTTCTTGGAAGACCAGAGGGTTGCGCTCGGGCAGATTGCGGATATCGCGCGCGCCGAGAACGTGGATGTCGTGGTCCTCGCCGGTGACTTGTATGACCGCGCTGTGCCCTCTGCGGAGGCGGTCAACCTGGTCGACGACTTTCTGGTGCGCCTCGTCGTGCATGACAAGCGGAAGGTGCTGGCGATTGCCGGGAACCACGACAGCCCGGAGCGAATCGGGTTCACCAACCGTATTCAGAGGGAGTTGGGCCTGTACTTGCGTGGCACCCTGACCGACCTTTCGCCGGTAATCCTAAATGACGAACACGGGCCGGTCGCCTTCCACTTGCTTCCCTACGCTGAGGTTGCCATGGCGAGGCAGCACGCAAATGGGGGCGGCGAGGACCCGGAGGCCGGGGCGGGCGCCGACCGAGAGAGTGACGCGGACACCATTGCCGTAGGAGGCAGCATCCGCAGCCACCAGGCTGCAATGGTGCATCTGGTCCAAGCTTCGCTTGCCGCCGGACCGAAAGTCCTGAGGCGCGTTGTTGTCGCCCACGCCTTCGTGAG
>BJHB01000340.1:0-3808 GCA_014191415.1 Chloroflexota bacterium | reverse complement strand
CCCTTCATCGCCAAGCAATGAGGCCCATCGCTCGTCGACGTTCCTAGTGTCCAGTGAGGGTTGGCTCACCATTGCGAGGACCGCACCCGACCGGATGTCCATGACGACGATCGCTCCCCGGCTGGAGCCGAGAGCCGTCGCTGCCGTAGCCTGAACTGAAGGGTCGATGGTGAGGTACACGTCTGCACCTACCCTCGGCACCTGCGCAAGGGCCCTGAACGCGTTTGCGACCGAGGCCACACCCGTTCGACCAGCCAGAGAGGCATCTTCGGCGCGCTCAACGCCGGTAACGCCATATCGAGGCGACCGATACCCCACCACAGGTCCAAGGGACGGGTCGTGCAACGTCCTACTTCCATCGGACGCACTTTCGACAACTACCCGACCCTTGCGGTCAAGGATGCGACCGCGCACGACACGACGTTCATCCTGTGCAACCCTCGGATTCCGAGGTGCCGATGCCAATTCCGGTCCGGCGACCACCTGCCAATATCCGACGAGGACTGTCAGGACCGCCAGCATGGCAAGGAACACATTCCCAACGTGTCGAATCGAGGAGATCACGGGCCGGATTTCCGATCCTGCCCCGTGCGACCTGTCAATCGGCCACCAGACTTGATCGAGACCCCGGGTTCAACCTGAAATCTCCAACAGTCTCGCCGTGCCTGATCCTCGTATTCCTCATGGGACATTCGCAACAGGAGCCCGATCAGGAGGAAGCTTCCAAGCAGCGACGATCCCCCATACGAGACGAAAGGCAGTGTCACCCCAGTCAGCGGGATGAGCCGAAGGTTCCCTCCAACGATCACGACAACCTGCAAAATAATGATTGCCACCAGACCTGTGGTCAGCAGTTGCCGATAGGGATGCCTCGCCTCCATAGCCGTGCACAGCCCATGCGTTGCAAGAACGGCGTAGATCAGGACCAATCCCACCGCAGCAAGGAGCCCCCCCTCTTCGGCGAGCGCCACGAACGGGTAATCCGTATGCGTCGCGGGCACGTAGAGCGGGTATCCGTTCCCAAAACCCCTTCCAAACAAGCCACCACCGCCCAGCGAATACATGGCTTGAACGATCTGAAAGGACCTGCCAAGCGGGTCAATCCAAGGGTCGAGCCAGATCTCAACCCGTAGCCGGACGTGGGCGAAAAGGAAGTAGCAAAGCGTCGCACCTCCCAGGAAGAGACCCATGGACACAATGACGTACCAGACCCTCCCGAGCGCGACGTAGAGAAGGGTGAGAAACACTCCATAAAAGAGCAGTGCTGACCCGAGGTCCCGTTGGACAATGAGCAAGAGCAGGCAGAACCCCCACATTGCGCCCACTGGCAACAAATGGGGGAGCGGAGGCAATGGCAGAACCCAGATTCTCGCCCGAGACTGCGTAAGCTCGTTTCGTTTATCAACCAGATATCCAGCCAAAAAAACCACGAGCAGCACTTTGAGTAGTTCGCTGGGCTGGAACACGTACCCGTCAAGACCTAGCCAAAGCCGGTCACCGCTGCCGTTGGGATCCGTGCCAGCCACCAGGGTCAGGGCTACGAGAACAATTCCCACCGCCGCGACCGAATACTTGAACCGAGACAGCAGCGAAGTTTCCCACGGCCCAACCGCCACAGCCATCGCAATTGAAAGCCCCAGAACAATCCACAAGAGCTGCCTTGGCGCGAGGGCAGGCACGAGCCGTGTGACAAGAAGCATTCCGATACCTGCCAAGCACGCAACCAAAGGCAGCAGCAATTGGCTGCTCCTGGTGCCGGCGGCAACGAGAACGAGATGGCACGCTACAAAGGCAACGACGAACCCGTATGCGGGCCAGAACCGCTGATCCAGCAGATCCCGTTCCCAAACCGATGCCAGCACGGCGACCCCACATAAGACCGGCGCAAAACCGAGGAGTAGCAGCCCGAATTCCACCCATCTCGGTCTGAGCCACCGTCGCCCAACTGTTGCCACCCGGGTGCAGTTCTGCGAACCCAGATCAACTACCGGCGACCGTGCACCAACCGAGATCATCGTGTCCGGCCTGCAATTGATGATGATGGATCGACAAACCGCCAAGTCATGGCTCCGATCCCGACTACGTCGCCCGAAGTGAGGCGTGCGGGGGTGCCGATCCGCGTACCGTTCACCGTCGTGCCGTTCGTGCTGCCGAGGTCTAACACCAGCCACCCGCTGCCAGCGTCGGGCAAAAACTGTGCATGTTGAGACGAGACTGCGTCGTCAAGGACCAGAATGTCGCACGGCGGGCGTCTTCCGATCACGATCTCTCGTTCCAGGTTGACCACACGTCCAACAGGGCCGTCACCGGGTCCACAGGCGTCCAGAACAAGCCGGCTTGTCGGCGGCTGAATATCGCCGCCATCAGTGGCGTGGGCCGAAGAGGCGCGCCGGAGTTGCCGTCTCAAGACAAGAAATGTGACGACAACAAAGGCGTAGAGCGAGAGGGTGAAGACAATCCGAAGGATGAAGGCTGTGGCTTCGCTCACTGTCAGCCCGGGTATCACTGGATCCTCCAGTCCAACGTCATGGCAGCATGTTGAGGCTGGACATTCATCGTGAAGTCGCGGTCGACGCCAACGTCACTTCGACATCGCCCAAACGGATCCTCGAACCGGCCACGATCATCGCCGCAGAAACGCGGTTTCCATTGACCTCAAGCCCATTTGTACTTCCGAGGTCCTCGATTTCAGCGTCAAATCCATGCCCGTCGATACTTTCGACCACGTGGAGCGTCGCGTGGTGCCTCGAGATACTTTGATGCGGAATCACCAGATCGTTGCCTGCTACCTCGCGACCGATTGCGACCGACCGTCCGGACCTCGCCCAGAACGACCCGGAAGATCCATCTGGCGCGACCCAAACAATGTCAATTCCGGATGTTCGCCCAGGCGCGTGTCGACGATTGACTATCGGAATTACTCGCGTTCCTCCGTCTGCAACTTCACCGACAACTTCACCGTTTCTTGGCGAGGGTTCCGCGGACGAACTCGGCGGGACCCCAGAGGACTGGGCGCCCGCCTCCGGATCAACCGTGGCAACCTCGACACGGCATGAACCGGATGACTGATGGTCGTCCACATGGATCGAGACCGACGGGATCCCAAACAAATGGAAGCCCTTCTCCTCGGCACGCCCGCGCACGTATCGCGCAAGTTCGCTCTCCAGGCTTGCCTTGAACTTGGAGACTGCATCAAAGTCGCCAACGCTTAGAAAGATCGAGTAGCGGTTCGGCACGACTGGAAGGTTCCACGTGATCATCTGGTGATCGTCCATGGATTGGGCAAGACGACGCGCGAGGTGCACTGGGTCGAGGCGGCCGCCGAAAAGCCGGCGAAACGGGCCTTCAACAACCGACTCGAGCAGCGATTCAAGTCTTGATAGAGCGTTCACGCCAAATCATCCAAGATCATCTCAGTTGGTGCCTCACAACGAAGAACGAACGGCAGTCTCCGGGTGGTCGCGGACGGCCCCCCTTGGGTGGAGACCAGCTGGCGCGGTGTGGGAAGATAAAGAGACGAGGGGTGTCAGTGGAGTGGCTTGGCGCGACGCGTGACGTCGTCATCATCATGGTTGCGTTGACGTCGCTCGCGGCGAACATCGCACTGATCATTTTTGCCTGGAGGCTTTGGATCCTAGTCAAATCGTTGAAAGACGAAATGGCTCCGATCCTTGCGTCCGTGCGCCGGACGAGCGAGACTGTCCGAGGGACGAGCACCATAGTCGGCGACGCCGTAATTCGTCCGGTGGCCCGTTTAGCGGGGCTTGCGGCAGCCGCCCAGTCAATGGTTTCAAGTCTTCTTACTATC
>BJHB01000339.1:0-3815 GCA_014191415.1 Chloroflexota bacterium | reverse complement strand
CTGGAACGGCTACGTACTTCCAGATCGTCCCGGGGGCGTTGTCGGGTCCGACGAAGTCCACAGGCACCCGCTGTACGTTCGCGGTGTCTGGGCCCTCGCACTGGACGGCGACTCCAGTGCCGGTCACGAGAGCGGTCTCGCGGGGCGAGACTGCCTGAACCTCTGGGGGGCGTTCCAGAACGACCTCAATTGGCGCGTCGCCGTTCCATGGAACCTCGATTCCGGGCATCAGCCATGAAAAAAGTCTGTCAATCGGATCGCGGCTTGCGGGACGGTCAATTACCGTTGACGCGTACCCCGGAGCGCTAACGGCGACTTGATAACGTCCCCCGTCGACACCTGAAAGCGTGAAGGTGCCCGAAGAATCTGTGATGGCTTCGACGACGTTCGCTTCCGCGTCAGCGATGAGCACTGTTGCACCACTGACAGGGCCAAGCCGGGCAGTTGGCATCGCGACGGGTGTTCCCGCTGGGGTCGAGGTTGGCACGAGAGTGCGGGTCGCTTGAACGGTCAAGGTCGGCACGGGAGACACCAAGAATTGGGCCATACCTGAGACGGAGGCTGCGCTTTCAGAAGTCGGTTCAGCGGTCGCTGTTGGGGTGACTTCCGGCAGCCGGACCAGAACTCTGCCCGAGATGGACCCAGGCGCCCTCGTTTCGGTGCCAACAGGGGGCAGGTAGCGTGCGACGACTCCGCGCGCCTCGTGTTCCACCCGGTTCCGGATAGGCCACGCGTCGTCCAGTCGTCCCGTAGCAAGCCACGCTGCCCACGTCGCGACCGATGCCACGGACATCGCGGTCAGGAGCATGCGCAAGGCGGTGTACGTCACGCGAACTGAACCGACGACCACCTTTGCGATCCTTCGGCCGCGTGAATCCTGTCCTTGCACCATCGTGGGGATGATGCCGCACAAGTGGCTTCATCGGGTTCATCACAACTCCGGATTGCAATCTGGCTTCCCCGTCTGTCCGTTGGTTGCGAGACCCAATTGAAAGCGGGTCAGGCTCGGTTGAAATCCTGGATGCGTACTTGACCGATTCGACCCCGCAAACTATGCTCCTCCAACCACGTGCTACACCATCAGCACGGGTGACGGAGGAGATCAAAATGGCGATTGGTGGAAATACTCGCCGGGCATGGCTTGCGCGCGCAACTGCAACACTCATACCCGGCATGTTGATTGCCTGCGGTGGCGAGACCGCGTCTCCCGCCCCAGCGGCACCAACCGCGGCACCAAAGCCACCAGCGGCAGCGCCTACCGCCGCCGTGGCTGCCACCACAGTTCCTGCGCCTACCGCCGCACCGAAGCAGAAAGGCCCTCCGGTCGAGGTCTCCTTCAACACTTGGTACGACGCAGTTGTTCCGCCGATTCAGCCATTGTTCAAGAAGTTTGAGGAAGAGTTCAACGTCAAGTTGACCGTTGACCTGAACGCGTCAAACCGTGACACGGCAAAGTACACGGCCTGGTTCGCTTCAGGTACCGCTCCGGACGTTGTGTGCGGTGACAACTTCATCTGGAGCAAGTTCTACAACGCCAACGCAATCCTTGAGATTTCCGACTACCTCAAGCGGGACAAGATAGATCTCAAAAAGGACTATGTCCTAATGGGGAGTGAGATCTGGTGTGGCAAGACCTATGCATTCCCGTTCGATGCTGATCCACGCGCCGTTTATTACAACAAGACGCTTCTCAAGCAGGCCGGGGCAAAGGATCCATGGGATGACTTCCAGGGAAAGTGGACCCTTGAAGACATGCAGGAAATGATGGTCAAGACGGCGCGCGTAACCGGGAACTCAGGCACCGACGTATACGGTGTGCGGACTGACGCTTGGGCCATGAGTGAATCCAACGGGATGTTCATATGGACATGGGGCGGCGTCTGGGCAGACTTCGACGCGATGAAGTACACGCTGGATAGCAAGGCGGCGCTCGAGGCACAAGAGTTCATCAAGGGTTGGTACGACCGCAAACTGATCATGCCTAACGCGGTCCAGGCCGAGCTCGGGGGTGGCGAAAAGGCATTCGGGCAAGGGCGCGCCGTCTTCCGAATCCGGGCCGCCGCCGCCCACAACACCATTCGCAAGGAAATTGGCGGCAATTTCGAGTACGACATCGCCCCTTTCCCTGGCCGGACCAAGGATCAACCTGGTGTGACAATCGTCTCCGGCAACCCTCATACCGTTTCCAAGACGACGAAGGTTGCGGATCAGGCGTACGAATTCATCAAGTGGCTTGGCGGACCAGACGTCCAGAATTTCTGGGCGAAGGAGAAGGTTCAGTTGCCGACGCTCAAGTCGGCTCAGGCGGAGTACGTCCGTGATCCGAAACTTCACACCCAGGTCTTTGCGGATTCGTACAAGGTGCCCTACGGCATCCACTTCCGACATGACAACACCCGGCGCCACTACGACGAATACGCTGTCGAGATGAACGACGTATTTGCCGGAAAGAAGACCCTTGCGGATACGATCAAGGCCTTCAACACGCGCATCAACAATGAGGTTGAATACGGCAGTTGCCTGCCGTACAAGGGGTCGGCGGTCCCGATCAAGCCATAGCCCTGGAAGCCGTGCCCCCCTCACCCTTCATCTGCACTGGTGAGGGGGGCACGTGTGCCGTCCGAAGAAACCGTCAAGAACAGTAAGTTCAGTCGGCGTGGTCAACCTGCTTCATCGTGATGCCATGCGGATGCTTGGGCAGGTTGCCAAGGTCGTACGCGCGGAAAAGGTGATGTTCAAACCCCTCGATGACCGACGACCCCGACGGGATGGTAAGTTGGCCTGGTCGGACCGACGCCGGCCAGGCAAGATGGTAGGTGCGCCGGGGCCGTATCGGGAAGACCTCCTGGTCCGCCAGTTGCAAGCGGGAAACGGCATCGCGGTCGAGTATCACGCCCAAGCCCGGCGTGGTTGGCACCTTGATGTAGCCACCTTCAACGACCAACGGTTTGACGATCAGGTCGTCCTCCCAGATGTGCATGCACGTGATGGCCGGCCACTGGGCGTGCGTGGCTACGGCACCCGCCTGGACAGTCCACGCGGTGGTCAGGCCGGTGCCTACCAGCTGAAGCCAGAATGGCTTGTTTGCGGTGGCTGAGACCTGTGACTGCTGCGCCAGAGCCGCCGCCCCCCCGCCAATGACGAAGCCGTCGCACACATCCTCGTGCATTGTCGTCATGATGGGTGGCGAGCCGTAGTGCATGGCGATCGCGAAACGCGTCTGCGAACGGATGCGGACGTTACCGGCTACGTCCCCCTGCGGAATCGGGCTTTCGATGATCTGCAACTGGTGGAATCGTTCCAGCGACTTCAGGTATCCAACCGCAAATCCCGCATTCGCCAGACCACCATTGAAATCCATGTCAATCGTCGCACCGTCCGGCAGGACGTGTTCGAGAGCCTCGAGTTGCCCAATCACGTCTCGCCACGGCCGCCCCTTCAACTTGAAGCAGGTGTAGCCGAGCGAAACTGCGAGGCGAGCCTCAGCGACCCATTCGTCCTCGTCGAAGTCGAGGCACCACCATGAAATCGGCGCAACGTCTCTGACCTGCTTGCCAAAGAAGGCGTGCGAGGGAACTCCGGCCTGGTGTCCGGCAGCATCCCACAGCGCCATCTGGAGACCACACCCGCAACTGTCGTCCCAGAGTTGAGTGAATACATTCTGGCCGACGACCTTCGCGACCGCGTCGCGAGGGACCCCACCCCACGTGTACTGGATGATCGTCTCACCGACCCCCACTACCCCGGACGCCAGCTCCACCTCACAGATTTCGATGAGTGACCAGTCACCGCTCACACGAGGCATGTGGATGTCG
>BJHB01000338.1:0-3837 GCA_014191415.1 Chloroflexota bacterium | reverse complement strand
CGAATTGCGCTGATATTGACATAATCATCAAGGGGTGGATTGATCTTCCGCGCTCAGCCCTGGAGCAACTCCCGCGGCTCAAGGCAATCATCCGCGGTGGCATTGGCGTCGACATGGTTGACATTGCCGGTGCAACCGATCTCGGGATCCTCGTCTGCAACACCGCCACATACTGTCTTGACGAAGTGTCAAACCAGGCGATGGTGCTGATGCTCGCCCTCAATCGGCAACTGATCGCACATGCGGACCGTATCCGGTCGGGTGGATGGGCAGTGCGTGATGTTCCACACCCGAAGCGGCTTCGGGGTCAGACAATCGGGTTGGTCGGGATAGGCAACATTGGCCGGCAGGTTGCGGCAAAGGCATCCGGATTTGGATTGAACGTTGTGGCGCACGATCCGTTCATCAATGCCTCGCACGTCAACATCGCTGGCGCTGGAGAGGTGCCACTGTTGTCGCTCGATGACCTCCTTGCCACTTGCGACATCGTGACCCTCCACTGCCCGCTTTCGCCGGCGACGCATCACCTCATTGGGGAGGCCCAGTTGGCGCGAATGAAACCGGGTGCGCTCCTCATCAACACGGCACGCGGAGGGCTGATTGACCAGGACGCTCTTGTTGCGTCACTCAAGTCGGGTCATCTTGGCGGTGCTGGAATCGATGTGACGACTCCTGAGCCGCTGCCCGCCCCCCATCCGTTGCGGGAGCTTCCGAATGTCCTCTTGACCCCGCATACCGCGAGTATCAGTGATGCTTCGGTTATCGAATGCCGGGAAACCACCGTCGCACACGCCCTGACATTGCTTCGCGGTGGCGTACCTTCCGACGTCATGAACCGTGCCGTCCTCAAGGACGGACACTGGCGGGGGTCGTCAGACAGGTAGCGCGCAGAACATTGGGGGCTGGGACGAGTAATGAGAATTCGGCGGGAACTCTCTGACCGGCTAAGCCGGCTTTCACCCGGCCCCCAGTTGGCAGCGCGGGAAGTCATTCCAATCGCCTTGGAAGCCGAGACCGACGGCGACCAACCACCCGTTCTCGTTCACACTGGTGACCAACAGGTCGTTCCGACTGTCGGGCACGAGGGCAACGCCGTCGGAGAAGTGGCTCACGACGGAGCCGAATTGCACCATGCTGTCCTGTCCGTCCTGCGACCCGCAATCCTGGTGGGTGACTTGCCCCCCGGGATACGCCTGATCGAGGAAGAGGTTGCGGCCCATCTGGGTGTCAGCCGCGGTCCGGTTCGCGAGGCACTCGGCATCCTGCGCGACGAGGGTTTGGTAACGATCGCGGCGAGGCGCGGTGCCGTCGTGGTCGGATTGACGCCACAGGACATCGATGACCTGTATGACCTCCGCATCGTCCTTGAGTGTCACGCAATTCGTCGAGCCACCGCGAACGTTCGAGACGCAGACATCGAATACTTGCGAGGCCTCGATGCCGGGATGGTTGCACGGGCTCGCATTGAAACTGTAGCGAGCCCAGACGTTGCCTTTCACCGGCACTTGATCTTGTTGGCCCGCCAGGAACGGCTCAGATCGGCGTGGGAGCGGATTGCCGGCATCGTCGGCGGGCTTCTCTCGGTCACCGATGGGCAACGTCCAGACCTTGTCCTCCACTCGCACCTGATCGATGCATTGGCGTCTGGAGACGGTGAAACGGCTTCGGCAATCCTTCACGTACACATCCGCAATGCGCATCGGATCATGCGCGGCGTACTTTCGTCCCGATCAGAGCCAGGAGCTCGCTGAAACAGGCCGTTCCGCCACTCTTGTTCACAAGACTGCCGATCATGCCGGTGGATTTGCGGCATGCATCAGTTGGTGATACGCTCGCCGTCAACAAGACTGCCTGAAGTGTTCCGCGGGGGCGGACTGATGGCACCACTGTCAAGGGGGGAAAATGACCATATTGCCACGTCCCAACTCCGGGCTCTCATCACGGCGGTCAGTTGTCGAGGCTGGGTTGGCTGTTGGTGCGACTGGCGTACTCATCGCATGCGGGGAAGATGCCAAGCCCGCCGCCGCGCCAACCACCGCAGCCAAACCCGCTGAGCCGACGAAGGCACCTGCAGCAGCCGCACCTACTGCGGCGCCAGCTGCCGCGGCGACTAAGGCGCCGGAACCAACCAAGGCTCCCGCAGTTCTCAAGGGCGCGACGGTACGGTGGCTTGGTGGGGAATGGAGTTTCCTGCCGGCGCTAACGGAAGTCCTTGAGGCATTTGGCAACGACTGGGCCAAGCAGAACAACGTCACAATCTCCTTCGAGAAAACCACTGACATCCTGCCCCGCGTTCAGACTGTCATCGAGACGAAGGGTGGTGCGGACATCATCCAGTACTCATCACCGCCCGCCACAATTGCCAATGGACTGGCAGACGTCTCAGACATTGCCGATTTTCTCGGCAAGGAAGGTGGTGGGTACCTTCCAGCCGCGCCGTTCCAGCAAATCGTTGATGGCAAGTGGCTTGGCATCCCTATGGGCCAGCACAACTGGTTCGTCAATTACCGGCAAGACTATTTCAAGGAGGAGGGTCTCGACGCGTTCCCGGATACCTGGGAAGAGGCCCTCAAGGTCGGGACCAAGCTCAAGGCAAAGGGCCGTCCCTTTGGCGTATGCATGTCCGATCAGGCTTCCGGCGATGGTAACGCAAACTCGCGCCTCCTACTCTGGGCGTTTGGTGGCAAGGAGTTCAACCCAGACGGAACGCTTGCCTTGGATAGCAAGGAAACCCTTGCTTCGCTCGAATTCGCGATTGAGCTTCACAACAAGGCCAATGACCCCGGAGGCGTGGGATACAACGATTCCTCGAACAATCAGGGTTTCCTTGCCGGCAAGTTGTCAATGGCACTAAATGTCAACACCATCTACCTTCCCGCGCTGAAGAACAATCCAGATGTTGCGGCAGGCATGAACCATGCGTTGCCTCCCAAGGGGCCGGCCGGTAGGTTTGGGTACGGGCAGTTGCCCTTCTGGGGCATCTTCAACCACACCAAAGGTGCAGACCTTGATGCGGCGAAAGACCTCATTAAGCAATTCTTCTCGATGAAGAATTACGGCAAATTCATCCAGACAGGCCAGGGTTACATTCTCCCTCTCCTTCCGGCCTACGAGAAGGAGGCTGTCTGGCCGACCGATCCGAAACTTGCAATTGCCAAGGAAATGTTCAAGACAGCTCTCCCTGCGGGACACGCACTGAAGTTTCAGAGCCGCCTTTCGTCCCTGATACAGGACAGGGTCATCCTTGGAAAACTGTTCTCACGGGCCGCTTCGACCGGCAACGCCAAGCAGGCACTTGCCGACACCATGAAAGAGATCGACGATCTCAAGAAGCTGAGCTAACCGGAAAGGTGCCCGCAGCCGACTGCACATCGTTCGGTGCCGAATGGCAATGCCGACCTGGCACCGAACGCATCTCCGCCTATGGGTCGCAAGGTCCAGACTTCTGTTGTTCCGGTTCGCATGAACCTCGTGCCGAAAGCGTCGCACGACCACAATCTCATGACCCCGAAGGGGGCCACGAATGACTGTCACGCCCGTTGCGCCCCACGACCCCGCACCAGTCGTGTATCCACGTGCCAGGACATCCGGCATGCGGTGGGGCACCCTCTTCCACCGTGATGAATCTCTGGGCCCTATCCTGCTCGCGCCTGGGTTCATCATCCTCGCCCTGCTCATGGCGTATCCGTTTGTGTATGCCGTATTCCTGAGTTTTACAAGCAAGCGAATCGGCGGACCGGCAACGTTTGTTGGCTGGGAGAACTACACGAAGCTCGCGTCAACGGACCTGTTCTGGAAGACGATCTGGAACTCAATTTATTACACGTTGGTTGCGTT
>BJHB01000337.1:0-3848 GCA_014191415.1 Chloroflexota bacterium | reverse complement strand
CCGGGTTGTGCCACCTCATTTATGAGGCGGTGGACAACGCCGTCGACGAGGCGAATGCCGGACACGGCAAGCACGTCCTGGTTCGCATCGACAAGGACGGATGGGTGACCGTACGGGATCAAGCGCGCGGGATACCTATCGACCCGAAGGAATACCAGGGACGCATGCTTCCGGCGGCGACGATCATCCTGACTGTCCCCCATTCTGGTGGCAAGTTTGAAGAGGGCGCGTACAAGACCGCGGGTGGCCTCCATGGTGTCGGTGCGACGGTCATCAATGCGCTGTCCCAGGAGCTTCACCTGACCATCTGGCGTGACGGGGTCTGCTTCACCCAGGAGTTCCGTCACGGCGAGGCCAGACCGCACCGGACCAGACAGTTGGCGCCATTCGAACGTGCGCGGACTGGTACCGAATTCCGGTGGCGACATGACACGACAATCTTCGATCCGGATGCCACCTATGCGATTGACCTGATCGAGGGACGCCTCCAAGCGGCTGCGTACCTCAACCGGGGTCTCGAGATCGAGTTCACGTTCTGGGACCCGGATGCCGAGGCGATGGTGACACGAACGTACCTCTCACGGGAAGGGGTGGCGGATTTCGTGCGCTACCTCACGCCACCGGATAGCACGTCCCTCTACAAGGCCCCGATCACCATCCTTCGAACCCGGGAAGACCCGGGATTGGGTCAGGTACAGGTTGAGGTCTCGCTACTGCCGAATACGGGATATCGAACGACGATCCATAGTTTTGCCAACGGTGTCAGGACAAGGGATGGTGGCGTCCACGAGAGTGGGTGCAAGGCGGCTTTGACTCGGGTCCTGAATGATCAGGCCCTACGTGCTGGGGTCCTGAAGGAACGTGACAAAGGTGGCTTCAAGCCCGATGTGATCCAACAGGGCCTCGTTGCGGTCATCAGCGTCAAACTTGGCAACCCGCAGTTCCAGGGTCAGACGAAGGAGCGCCTCAACAATGCACCGGTAGAGGGCATTGTGCGCTCGGCCGTAGATGAGGGGCTCAAGGACTGGTTCGAGACCGTTCCTGACCGCGGACGCGACTGGTTGCGCAAGGTCAATGACATGCAGCGCGCCCGGAACGAGGCGATGCTTGTAGAGGAGTTGGCGCGGACCGGCACCCGCAAGGGAGGCGAACTGATCGACACTTCGGTGTCCAAGAAATTCATCCCATGCATCACCAAGGACCGCGCGCGCAGTGAACTTCTGATCGTTGAAGGCGATTCGGCCGGAGGCTCGGCATCTCAGGGTAGGTTTTCCGAGTTCCAGGCAATCCTGAAACTCCGGGGCAAGCCGCTGAATGTCGCAAAGGCCGATCTCAAACGAGTGGTAGAGAACGAGGAAATCAGGACGATCATTTCGGTCCTGGGATGCGGCACCCGAGCATCCTTCGATCACTCCCGGTTGAAGTTCGGCAAGATTGTCATCCTGACCGACGCCGACGTTGACGGCCTCCATATCCAGTGCCTGCTACTGACGCTGTTCTTTCAGGAGTTTGCCACCTTGATCGAGCGGGGGCATGTCTACATCGGCACCCCACCTCTGTATTCGGTCACGTGGAAGGGCAAGACCACCTGGCTGATTGATGATGAGGCGCGCGCACGGTGGCAGTCCCAACACCGGGGGGCCGAGGGTCTGGAGTTCCGACGTTACAAGGGTCTTGGCGAGATGACCGCAAGGCAACTTCGTGACACCACGCTTGATCCGGCACACCGTGTCTTGCGTCAGGTCACGCTCGAGGACGCTGTCGTGGCGGCGAATCTCGTGTCGGCCCTCATGGAAGAGGGGAATGCCGAGCAGCGTAGACACTACCTTGCCAAGAATGCACGCCAGATCGGTGACCTCGATGTCTAGTTCGGCTAGGCCGGTGCGGGGCACCAGGTGGTTCGTAATCGGCACTTTCGCGTGCGACTTGACGGCATTTGACCGATTGACCGCCCAGTCGCCAAAGGCATCCAAGTGAGTGCCAACGACGGCGCTGGCACCATCAAGCTTGAAGAGTTCGGCGCGATCCTGGAAAAGGCCTTCGTCACGTATGGACTGTCGGTCGTTACCGATCGTGCGCTTCCCGATGCGCGCGATGGAATGAAGCCGGTCCAGCGACGCATCCTCTATTGCATGTTCGCTAATCGATATACCGCGAACCGTCCCACCGTGAAGTCCGCAGAGGTCGTTGGGAAGGTCCTAGGTGACTATCACCCTCACAGTGATACCGCGGTGTATGACGCCGCCGTGCGGATGGCGCAAGAGTTTTCTCTCAGGTATCCGCTGATCGAGGGTCAGGGCAACTTCGGATCGATCGATGATGACCCGGCCGCTGCCTACAGGTACACCGAAATGCGGCTGTCGGCACTTGGGGAACTCATGTTGCGGGACATCGGCCGTGAGACCGTGCCCCTGAAGCCCTCGTACAAGCAGGATCCGAAGGTTGTGGAACCGGAATATCTGCCCGCCCGCATTCCGCCGGTTTGCAATCCGGCGAGTGGTATCGCGGTCGGTCTCGCGACCAATATCCCGCCTCACAACTTGACAGAGGTCCTGAACGCCTGCCTTGCGTTGTTCGACAACCGCCAGATGGACGTTTCCGAACTCATGAGCCATGTCCGCGGACCTGACTTTCCGTTCGGGGGCATTGTGATCGGACAGGATGGCATCCGTGACTACCTGACGACCGGCAAGGGGCGGGTGGTCGTGCGTGGCGTCGTGAAGCTTGAAGAGAATGGCCGGCAGCGTTCACTAGTTATCAGTCAGTTGCCCCCGATATCCAAGGCACGCCTTAAGGCAGGGATCGTCAAGGCCTTCAATGACCGTAGGTTGGATGGTCTCGTTCCCGACGTTCGAGACGAATCGGACACTGAAAAGGGTGTTCGGATCGTCCTCGATGTGAAGCGTGATGGCGATCCGGTCCAGATGCTGAATGCCCTGTACCGGTATACCGACCTCCAACTCGCGGTCTCTGTGCAGATGGTGTTCCTGTTCGGTCAGCCTATGCTGCCGGCGAGGCAACCTCGGCAGGCGGGGATGGTTGAGCTGCTTGTCCACTACAACGACCATCAGGTAGACGTTCTGCGCCGTCGCGCGTCCCATGACCTCGCCGGAGCGAAGGAACGGCTCCACGTGGTCCTCGGCCTCATCATCGGGGCTGCCAACGCACCGGAGATTGTGAGAATCTTCCAGGCCGCTGCTGACCGTGCCGAGGCCAAGACGCAGATTCGCGCGCGCTACAACCTCAGCGAAGCCCAAGCGGAAACCATTGCCGGCATGACTCTCGCACAGGTCACGAGACTCGATGCGTCGCGATTCGCCAATGAGCGACGCACACTTGAGGAACGGATTGCGGAACTCGAGGCGCTTCTGGCGGATCCCGCGAGGCAGGTTGAGGCGGTCAAGGCGGAAATGCGGGAAATCATTGCCGTTCACGGTGATCCACGAAGGACGGTCATTGATCCCACTGCCGATGCGACCGTTGAAGTGAGTGAGGTCGCGCCGAGCATCGAGACCAAGCCAGTGACCACCGTTCTTACTGCTGATGGTCACCTCAAGACGGTGCCCCCCGATACCTTCAGGCGCTCAACAACTCGCGAATATCCGGTGATCTCACTCGGAACCGCACGAACGGTGGACGCGCTCCTTCTCGTGACAGACACGGCAAAGGTGTGTGTCGTGCGTGTTCAGGACCTTCCCGAAGGGACACGTGCGTCGCGCGGGGAGCCAGTTCGAAAATACGTTCGGCTGGAACCGACCGACACGGTCGTACGCGCGCTTACGGTGGCGACCTTCGACCAAGGTGACGACAACTCGCCTCCGCTGGTAACGGTGACCCAGTCCGGGCGT
>BJHB01000336.1:0-3856 GCA_014191415.1 Chloroflexota bacterium | reverse complement strand
TGCGTGGCGTACTCCGCTGGCGGATCGACCATGGCCACGCCGGCCAGTCAGTCGCTGGAACCCAATCCCGTTGGCGTTTCGACGTTCGGCATGTCAGGACCCGACTGGAATTATGATCCTGGACGACAGCCAGATCGCAACGACAAACGTGACCACGCCGAGAAGCACCGCACCTAAGACTATTGTCCAAAGGTAAGCGCAGGTGGTTTTTCGGTTTCTCCAGTTGCCTGGGCGTTCATACCAGTTCCAAATGGGGCACCTCCCGGCTCAGATTGTGGTCACTAGGTTTGCAGATCCGGTACCTCACTCCGGGGGACCTATGCGAACCCGAACTTGGTGAGGCGCAGCGGAAGGACACCATTGATGATCCGGTGGACCGTAGTCGCGATGATGGCGCCCGCATTTGGGTCGGGTACCGGATTGTGATGATCCAGTAGGCACCCGAATGGATGGTTCCACGCGTTGGTGTTGCCGATTGCGTCAAGTATTGCTTTGCTCGTTGCATCTGGTGAAGGCGCATTCAAGAAACTTCCCGGCGGAAGCCCATGGACCCCGGACAATTGACCGGTGAGTGTGGCGAGTAGCACCGACCAGCACCGTGACACGACACCAGGGTCGTAACCTCCACTGCCCGTGACGATCATTCGACCGTTGGCTACCTCGTGTGCCAGTTCGTGGCACGCGATGGCTAGAAACCGGTATGTCCGTATTCCGAGACGCAACTTGACGAGTGGATCATCGTGATGGCCGTCCACACCGAAGTTGAGCACGATGACCTGTGGCGAATACGCGCGGATCGCCGTCGGGACTATTGACCTGAAGGCATCCAAATAGGCCTCTTCACCCGTGTGACGGGGAAGCGGAATGTTCAGCGTGAGGCCATGCCCGGCACCCCATCCGGTCTCGTCAACCGAACCCGTGCCCGGGAAAAACCGGCCGTCATACTGGTGCAAGCTGATATGCAAAGCACCTTGGTCATAAAGGATTTCCTGCGTCCCGTCGCCGTGATGCCCATCGACATCAATGATGGCCACTCGCTCAAGGCCTGCCTGAGAAAGTGCGCGAACTGCGATTGCAAGGTCATTGAAGATGCAGAAACCGCGCGCCCGTTCTGCAAACGCATGGTGCAGGCCACCGCCCGGATTGAAGACATGGCTCGATACGCCATTCGTGACAAGGCGGACCGCCTCCATGGTTGCGCCGACAGCTGCGCGGGCACGGTCAAACACGCCGGGCCAGGCTACGGTGTCGGGAGTGTCGAAGACGCCTGTTCCGGCTGCATCGAGGCCACGAATTCGTTCAACGAACCGTATCGGGTGGGCAAGGGTCAACTCGTCAATCGTTGCAAGCGGTGGTTCGATTGTCGTGATCGACTGGTCAATCCCGAGTTTGGAAAAGAGCTCCCGCGCCTCACGGTAACGCCCCCAAGAGCGTGTCACCGGAGAAAAGCCCCGGCCATCATAAAGGGGGTGGTAGACCAAGGAGACTGCCCCGCTCATTGTTAGCCTTTCATTCTGTAGGGCCGGCTACAGGGCAATCGCCGACGTTGGAACGACCTACGGCCGGGAGGCATTGACAACTGGGGGATACTCCGCAATCTCGACAGGTCTTTGCCAAATCTGCGACCTTGCGCGGAGCCCGTTGTGACCCTTGCCATTCGCCCCAATCATAGGCAACACGTCACCAGTACGGTACGGTTCCAGTTGCGAAGCACATTCGCTTCCCTGACTGGCGAAAGAAATGGGGGTCGGACGTGATGCAATCCGCGAGATCGCACGTGGCCGGTCTGGAACCGGTAACAGTTTCGCGCCTACTCGAACAGGTGAAGCTTGTTCTGGAAGGTACTCCGGGGCTTGCGTCGGCACTCGTTGTGGGTGAAGTGACGTCAATTCGGGAGGTTGGAGGCCACCGGTATTTCACCTTGAAGGATGAAGAGGGAGGCCAGCTGCGGTGTGTCCTCTTCCAAACTCAGGTGGTGCGGTCAAGGATTGAGCCGGGAAGGATGTATGTCGTAGGTGGACGCGTATCCGTCTACCCCGTGCAGGGTCAACTCCAGTTGTACGTCCGTGACGTCCGCCCAATGGATGTTGGCGACTTGCAGCGCAGGTACGAGTTACTCAAGGCCAAACTGCAATCTGAGGGTCTGTTTGATCAATCCCGCAAGCTCGGCTTGCCCTCGTGGCCTGGTCGGATTGGTATCGCGACATCGGCGACGGGGAGCGTGATCCATGACTTGCAATCAGTAATCGGACGCCGATTTCCAATGGCGGAAGTTGTGCTTGCGCCGTGCTCCGTTCAAGGGATCGAAGCGCCAAATTCGATCGTTCGCAGTCTCCGTGCGCTGTGTAGGGTGGGCGTGGACGTGATCGTGGTGGCACGGGGAGGTGGGGCCCCGGAGGATCTCGCCTGGTTTAACGATGAGAAAGTTGTTCGCGAAGTGCGTCGTGTGTCCGAGGATGCAGGCATTCCGGTAGTCTCCGCCGTTGGCCACGAGACCGACGTCACGCTCTGCGACTTTGCGGCGGATGTTCGTGCGCCGACGCCGTCGGTGGCCGGCGAGTTGATCGTCCGTGACAGTGCGGAGGTGATGGCACACGTCGTCCACCTCGAACGAAGAGTTTCGGCAGTCGCGGCGAAGGTAGTGGGAACGCTGGAACATCGTACGGGCGAGGCATCTGGGCGGATTGTGCGCCGTCTGGGTGCAATCCTTGACATGTCCGACGTGCAAATCCACGCGTTGGGTCGGCGCCTTGGTTCCCGGATCGGGGCACGGGTCAGCCTAGGGACTGATCGGTTGGGGGCTCAAGAAAGCCAATTGAGGAACCTGGCTCGCCGGCGGGTGGAGACCGCGGAGGCCCGCCTCGAAACGGCATCGGGGAAGCTGCGCCTTCTTGGTCCTGCCCAAGTAGTGGCCCGTGGCTATGCGATCGTCGAGGACGGAACTCGTGGGAAGGTTGTCACAACCGTCAGTGATGCATATCTCGGACAACCGCTTCGGTTGCGGTTGCGGGATGGCACGATTGATGCGACGGTGACGAGAATAGCGGTCCTTGAAGGCTCCGTAGGAATGGCAGCTAATTCCCAATCCCAAGACGCGCTACCAGGCGCGAAAGTGAGCGAATAGATGGTTCAAGGGCAACCGATGAAAGACGACCCCGGGTCTCCTGCAACGTTTGGTCAGAATCTGGATGAACTCGAACGGATCGTGCGACTCCTTGAGACGGATACGCACCTTCCATTGGAAGAAGCACTTGACCTCTACGAGCGAGGACTCCATTTGAGCAAGCAATGCCGAGAGAGACTGACCTCTGCCAGACAACGTCTAACCGAAATTGATGCATCTCAAGAAGACGCGGACAATTTGGATGACGAACCCGGCGACGACGGTTCATAGGAGAAGCCAGTGGGCTTGTCAGATGTCTGTGCCAAAAAATGGTTTTGAAGCGCACGTAACCGGTAGTGTGCAGTGAGTTTCTTTGCAGAGACCCTCAAAGCTGTTGGGATTGAGTTGACGGCAATTCCTTGGGGACGGATCGGTCTGTCTGTCGTCCTCGTAATCGCGACTATCACCATCCGGCGGCTTGTCACCAGTGCGGTGAGGCATGGATTAGTTCGAACGAAGACTGACCCGGGTCTGGTAATCCTGCTTGAACGCGGTTCTCAAACCGTCATCACCTTTCTAGGGCTGTCATGGGTCTTGGATGTCTTTGGAATGCAGGTGAGTTCCATCGTCACGCTTCTCGGGGTTTCTGGCGTTGCCCTCGGTTTGGCAATTCAGGACGTCCTGAAGCAGCTTGTTGCAGGCATCTACCTGATTTTCGGCAGGCCATTCGTTGTCGGAGATTTAATCCAGATC
>BJHB01000335.1:0-3880 GCA_014191415.1 Chloroflexota bacterium | reverse complement strand
TCTTTGTCGGGCTGATGAACCGGGTGGCGTCGTTTAAGGCGAAGGGCATCATGCAGACATCGAGGCCCCTGACATAGCTTGGAAGTTCGGCGTACTTCTTTGATCCGAGGTAATGAATGTTGGCGTGCCTAGGCAGGTCAGTCTCCTCGATTTTTAGAACTGGGCCGATCATGATCCAGGACACGTCCGGCCGAAGCTCGCTTACCTGCCCGAGAAGTTCCAGGTCCAACCGTTCATCAATGACACCGAAGTAACCGACACGTGGACCAGGTATCTCGTCAAGGTCAGGCGGAATTGTCGTGCCTGGATCGAGAGCCTTACGGAAGTGGTCAATCTCAACCCCACTAGGGAGAGTGAAAACTTTTGGGTGAAGTTGGGACTTCGCCTCACCGAGACTGCGACCACCTGCGAAAACCACCTGAGCGCGGGCTAGCAATTCACGTTCGCGGGAAACAAGCTCCGGAGGTGCAAACCGAAAGAGGGACAATTCATCCATCGCGTCGTAGACGATTGCCTCAGGACTCAGCTCCCGAATCGCGGGTAACAGCATCGGCGTGTAGAACCAGAGAACGTACCGACCAATATTCTCGGAAGCCACCAGCTGCTTGAGCAGGAGAGCGTACATCTCGTCCAATACCGGACCACCACCCACGCCCGGATCACGGCATATCGGTTGGGCAGTCACGACACCAGCGCGTTCCGTTGAAGGTGGCACACCGACTGGCTCCCGATTGAGCCTGAACACAGCACCCTCAGGGGCGAGACCGGCAGAAGTTTCGAAAAGCGGTTCTTCTACGAATATGACCCGACGCGTTCTTGCGAACCGTGAAAGTAGTTGCTGGGGACGCTGCCAAACAAAGTCCCATCGAAGATGAGATAGGCATATGATCGTCGGCAAGGGTTCGGCGGTTCCCAAAGCCACTGGAACTCGCGGATTCATTTCACCTAGGTCCGTCAAAGCCATGCCCTTCATCTGCACCCACTCATTCATCAAGCAATGGGGGAGTCGAACAACCCGAACCGATCAAGTATCGAGCAAGTTCCGGGGTCACAGAACCTGCACTTGTCTCTCTTGATTGAAGAGAACAGGGGCGATGCAAATCATCAAAAATATAACGGCCGCCGACACGGAATTCTCTTCGACGATTAGCCGTCGGGACACTCTGTGATCAATCTGTACGCTTGCTGAAGCGATCACACCGGAAAACTTGGCCCCCTCGCGACAAACCGGTGGCACAAGGCACGCCGGAAGCGGTAAACAGGTGCGCATGGACGAAGCGTCTCTGCGCGAACTGTTGGATTCGGTTGCTTCTGGGAGCGTCGCGGTAGAAAAGGCCATAGGTCGACTACGGAGCCTCGACACCGGTGACATGGGTTTCGCCCGGGTCGATAATCACCGAACCTTGCGTCGTGGCTTCCCGGAAGTGATTTTTGGGGAAGGCAAGACTTCCGACCAGATTGCTGCGATTGCCAAGCGCATCTACGACTCTGGCGTGCCAATGCTTGCAACCCGCTGCACGGTTGCAGACGCAGACGCGGTACGTGTCGTCTTGCCCGAGGCCCGGTACGACAACGTTTCCCGCTGCATTGTCGCCTTGCCCCATCCATTACAAAAAGTCCCGGGGCACGTCGTGGTTGCAACCGGCGGCACTTCCGACATTCCCGTCGCCGAGGAAGCAGCTCTCACGGCATCACTTGCCGGCGTCACAGTTGATCGGCTGTGGGATGTGGGCGTTGCCGGCATACATCGCCTCCTTGAAAACCGCGACCGATTCACTGCTGCTGACGTGATCGTTGCAGTCGCGGGCATGGAGGGAGCATTGCCGAGCGTTATCGCTGGCCTCGTCTCCTGTCCGGTTATCGCTGTCCCAACGAGCATTGGATACGGGGCCGCCTTCGGAGGCCTCGCCCCGTTGCTCGGCATGCTCAACTCCTGCTCGCCTGGGGTTGCCGTTGTGAATATCGACAATGGGTTTGGTGCCGGCTATCTGGCCGGTACGATGGCCCGCCAAATTGCGCGATGAAGTTTCCCTCAATCTCCGACGTCCGGACCCGCTGCCTGGCAACCCTACCGGCATGAAGGATGCAAACCACATGAACGTCGCCCCCAATTCCGACGCGAACTCTCTTGGCAATCACTCAATGCAGTCACCAGGACGGGCCGCGTACTTCGAGTGCTTCTCTGGGGCAAGCGGGGACATGATCCTCGGCGCTCTCGTTGACGCTGGTTGGCCAGTCGCCGAACTGGAGGCGGCACTCAACGCTGTTGACCTGGACGGTTGGACCTTGGAGGTGAAGCCAACCAAGAAGGGCGCCCTTCGTGCCACGCAAGTGACCATCCGCGTCACTGGGGCCCAGCCCGAGCGTACCGTTCTGGATATTGCTCCGATCATCATGGCGAGCCGGCTATCGGAGACCGTCAAGTCTCGGGTCCTCGGGCTCTTCGATGAACTTGCGGACGTTGAGGCACTCCAGCACGATGAGGCGCCCGAGTCCGTCCACTTCCATGAAGTCGGTGCGGTTGACTCAATTCTGGATATTGTCGGGGCGGTAGCGGGCCTTGAAGCACTTGGTGTGGCGCACGTCTTTGTGTCGCCAATCAACGTGGGAGGAGGAACGGTCGACACGCGCGACGGCATACTGCCGGTCCCTGGTCCGGCCACACTGGAACTCCTCAGGCGTCGCAACATTCCAATTTATGCGACCGAATATGGTCCTGAGTTCCTTACCCCCACCGGTGCCCTTGTGCTCGGGTGTCTCAGCAACGGGTCCGGTCCGTTCCCCGCGATGCAGGTTGAGAAAATCGGTTACGGCGCCGGACAAAAGGATTTTCGGATCCCCAATGTCTTGCGGGTGTCTATCGGCCCCCTTTCCCCGGGGCGGCGAAACCGGGCGGCTCTCAAAATGAGCGAACTTGAAGAGTCGGGGGGCCAGGAAGGATCCCCTGGACCGGATCACCATCACGGATACCCGACGGAACATGATCGAGAACATGGTCACGACCACGACCACGGTCACGACGGTTCACACGAGCCTCATGGTCTCTCAACCTCCGCGCTGACTGACTCCGGGGGGCAGCTCGTCAATTCAATTGCGATGTCAGCGATGGCACAAGGCAGTCCGACTCTCTCGACGGTCGTCGAACGTCAACCTCCATACCGTGCCGCCTCTCGTGACCAACCAGTGTCAGACCAAGGCCAATATGTGTCCGATGATGTCGTCCAACTTGAGACGAACATCGACAACATGAGTGGTGAATGGTTCGGCCACTTGACCGATGTCCTTCTTTCGCGCGGGGCGCTCGACGTGACGTTGATCCCCGCGCAGATGAAAAAAGGACGCCCGGCGACCATCGTAAGCGTCCTCGTAAAACCAGGAGACACTGACCGTGCGGTCGCGACCATCTTCAAGGAAACTACCACTCTGGGGATCAGGGTGAGGCCGACCCAACGGGTCACGCTGCCGCGCAGGATCGAAAGCGTTTCAACGCCGTTCGGACCCGTGCGCGTAAAGGTTGCCACGTTGGGATCCTCGATCCGGGGCGTTTCCCCAGAGTTCGACGACTGTCGCGAAGCAGCAGTGAGAACCGGCGCGTCACTTCAATCGGTCATGGATTCCGCCCGGGACGCATGGAGCCGAGCAAGCCTAGTGACGAACCCGGTTTCGGGATGAGCGCAAAAGAGCCGATGTAAGCGGTCAGAACTGGCACCCACTGTCTGTCCAGGACGGCGCATCAAATGAGCCAAGTCCTCATAGAGAACCCCGTCTCTCGGCGGCGATCACGTAGCTGTTGCTCGGTGGCGCGCCAAACGCTGAAGTGAACGAGGTTGAATTGCGGAGGCAGTGCGATAATCGGGTCTGAGGGATCGCGATGACGCAA
>BJHB01000334.1:0-3905 GCA_014191415.1 Chloroflexota bacterium | reverse complement strand
AGCGGCTCAATGAGAGCCGTCAGTTCGGCATCGAGGGATCCCACCGGAAAGAGGTGTGTCACGGGGACCGTCAGGTATTCGGCAAACGCGCCGGTGGTATGGATCCCGAGGACGCGCAGACTGGTGCAACAGTTCGGACGGGCATGGCGGCACGGATAGCACGTGCCGCAGGAGAGCAACGGTTCCACGGTCACACGGTCGCCGACCCGAACCGCGCCGCTGTAACCGGGACCGAAGCCGGCCACGATGGCGGAGAACTCGTGCCCCTGGATGGTTGGGTACTTGGCGTATGGATTGTGCCCGTCGTAGAAGTGCAGGTCAGACCCACAGATTCCCGCCACTTCGATCTTGAGGAGTGCCTCACCGGGACCGGCGTGCGGATCCGGGACATCCTGGATCTCCATGTGCGACGCGGCGGTAGTGACAGCAGCCTTCATCGTTTCTCCCCATGGCGTGATAGCTGGCCGGAATGCACTCTTTGTTTACCCCGGCCCCATCCCCCCAAACTTATATACGCTTCGCCCCAGCCACGTCGCCCGTGATGTACATTCGCTTCGCTTGGGTCGCGGGGCAAGTGTATTCGGTGTGGGTACCAGTCATACCTGACTTCCTTACGCTTCGCTTGGCACCACCATCCAGCTTTTAAATAGAAGCCCAGATTGAAAGAGGATCTGGTTACCGCAGCACGGTGGGGGGAGTCAGGTAGCGCCGGAGACCGGGTGTGGACGTGGCGATGCCGGACGCGCCGATCTGGTACCCCTCGAAGCCCGCCCATTCCGCCCCATCGACCCGGTCACTCATACCCTTCCCTTGGGCCTCCACACCACCGCTCCCCTGACTTGCATGCGCTTTGCTCAGGCCTCCGATGAAACGGATCCCCTCGCGACCCATCGCAAAGGCGGCCGTGGCGAAGCGATCAGCCTCGTACACATCCGACGCGATGACGGTCAGGCTGACTACCGGGTCATTCTCGATCGCACTCCCATGAGGGCGATGGATATGGTCACCACGTTCGTAGGTGCCGGAAGTGGCGATCCCTTCGCCCGACAGGTGGACGACCTTCACGATCTCGGTCACATCCATCGGGTTACGGATGCCGATCTTCCACGGCATGCCGTCGGGGTTCAGTCCCGCGGTCTGGATATCACCACCGGCATTGACGCAGAAGTGGTGGAACCCGGTGGCATGCAAGCGGTTGGCGGCCTCGGCGATGGCCCATCCCTTGACGACTCCGGAGAGGTCGCATGTTCCGGTGCGCCAGGCATCAAAGTACCCATTCGTCTCATCGCCCGTCCGGACGGCACGGTCGATCATTGCGCGCATCTCCGGGGATGCGTCCTCCATGGCAAGGAGGCCACGGTTGATGCGGGAGAGTTCGCTGTCCTCGCGGTAGGTGCTGAACCGGGCCTCAACCGCGGTGAAGAAGACCCAGAGGGCATCGAGTTCCCGGTCGGTGGCACCGCGATCAACGATCTCCACGATGATCGGCATTCCCATGATGATCCGCGTTCCGGTCACCATCCGACTCACCGTTGTTCCTGATTGAAAGATGGTCCGGCCAGCCCCCTAGCCAAGCGTCAACACGCGGGGACTAAGCGAAGCGTATATACATCGGAGGCGATGGGGAGCGAAGCGAGGGGTGGGGCTGACCGGACCGCGAGGCTGGTTCACGATGCCTTCTGGATGGCCGAGGCGATCGCGGCACGGAACCCTCGGGCCGTCTGGGTTGCCCCCGAGATGCTGTTCACATTCTCGTTCTGCGTGCGGATCACTTCGTCCTCGTAGGCGGGCAAGGCGTAGTTGGAGATCTGCAGGGACCGTGACCTGCTTGAGGGGTACTGCAGGGCAACGACATCGGTGATCTTCCCGCCGGAGACGACAATCTTCATCTCGATCGGGCCCCAGTTGGTGGAGATGACGCTGCTGTTGTAGGAGCCGTCACGCAGCCTGGTACCAGTGGCAGGTGCGACCGTCGGGGCGAGTGTCGGCTTGATGGTGGGAATGGTGACCGGGGTTGCAGACTTGGGCGCGGCGGTGGGTTGGGCAGCAACGGCTGGCTCTGGTGCCGTAGTCGGCGGTGCCACAACCGTCGGTGGAGTGGCAGTGGTGGGCTGGGCGAGGACCGCATTCGGCCGCAAGGGTTGGGCGTTCGAGACCGGGCGGGCACCGTGGTCGTCGTCTTCCTCGTGTTCAGACCCGCGCCGATCCCGACGTCCTTCCGGAACCCGCCCCACAACCGCGCGACCCTGAGGTGGGCGGAAGGCGGGTGCAGCGGTCGGTGCGGTTCGGTCGACAGACGTCAGGGGCGCCGCGGTGGTCGGTTCCATCGTGACCGGTGCCGGGGTGGAGCTGACGAGGGCGTCGACCTGCGTGGATCCGCCTCCAAGTGCCTGATACGCCGCGTATGAGGCTGCTACCAGGATGACCGATGCCGAGGTTGCGAGCGCTTTCATGGATCCCCTCCCTGGGCGGTACAGGGTTGCTGCCGTGCGGGACTGCTGCGGTGTGATCCTCACCGCCCCACCCAATCGCCGTCTCTCTTGAACGGGTCACTACCAGCCTATTCCAACGCCGACGCAAGTTCCATCCCGGTTGCGTCAACACCTTGTAAACAGTTCGCAGCGGAGCATCACCGCCACCCCATCGCCCCTGATGTCAATACGCTGCGCTTGGCCCACCCCGTCGCCTTCCCTGGCTACCCCCCGTGCATCGTGTCCCAGGCGCGGGAAGGAAGCGGATTGGCCACCACGACCCTGTTTCGGTTGCATGCTAGGCAACTTGGCAGCGGACCGGCGGAGATCCGGCCACCATAGGTACCGTGCCCCCAATCCACCCCCGTTCTGCCTTGGCGCGCGCCGGTAGCCTGGCTCATTTGTTCATGCGCTTCACTACCGAAGACATCCCGATACGAAGATCACCGACCTCATCGCGACCGAGATGCCCCTCGGGCCGAGGGTGCCGTACTTCGCCACGGGCGCAGACGGACGTCCACAACGCACCCGAAGCGGGGTGCCACATGGTGGCCGCAGCCAGTACCGTCGTGAGGAAACCCGGCATACTTCCCGGATCGGGCGAGACCGAACGCTCACCATCACGGGAACAACCATGAGCCAAGCCCGCACGTCGGACGCGACGCCCGCACCGCACGCCGCCGATCGCCACGACCTGATCCGCGTCCACGGCGCGCGCGTGAACAACCTCAGAGACGTCAGCATTGAGATCCCGAAGCGACGCCTCACCGTCTTTACCGGTGTCTCCGGGTCCGGCAAGAGTTCGCTGGTCTTCGGCACCATCGCCGCCGAGTCGCAGCGCCTGATCAACGAGACCTATAGCGCCTTCGTGCAGGGCTTCATGCCCTCACAGGCGCGCCCGGAGGTGGACGTCCTCGACGGCCTGACGACCGCGATCATCGTCGATCAGGAGCGCATGGGTGCCAACGTCCGGTCAACCGTCGGCACCGCCACCGACGCAAACGCCATGTTGCGCATCCTCTTCAGCCGCCTCGGGCAACCGCACATCGGATCACCCCAAGCCTTCTCGTTCAACGTCGCCTCGGCCCACGGGTCCGGCGCGATCACCGTGGAACGCGCGAACAGCAAGGCGGAGGCCCGGACCTTCACGATCATCGGGGGCATGTGCCCGCGATGCGAGGGCATGGGCACCGTCTCGGATGTCGACCTGACGCAACTCTTCGACGACTCGAAATCGATCGCCGAGGGGGCGATCACCATCCCCGGCTACAAGGTCGACAGCTGGTGGACGGTGGGGATCTTCACCGCCTCCGGTTTCCTCGACCCGAACAAGCCGATCCGCGAGTTCACCAAGACCGAAATGCACGACTTCCTCTACAAGGAACCGGTCAAGGTAAGCGTCAACGGCATCAACCTCACCTACGAGGGCCTCGT
>BJHB01000333.1:0-3907 GCA_014191415.1 Chloroflexota bacterium | reverse complement strand
CCAGACGCTTCGCATCCTCCTGCACGGCCCGGTCGCGCGGGGACGCATGGCCCTCACCGCCGTCTGCCTTGGCCACCAGGTCATGGGACTGGCCATCGGCGCCCAGACCTCCCGCCTCCGCTTCGGACACCGCGGCGCCAACCATCCCGTGCGCGACGTCACCACCGGACGCGTCTACATAACCTCCCAAAACCACGGCTTCCAGGTCGACGCAACCACCATCCCGGCCGCCAGCGGCTTCACCGTCAGCCACGTCAACGTCAACGACGGATCGGTGGAAGGCCTCGCCCATCGCGAACTTCCCGTCTTCACCGTCCAGTACCACCCCGAGGCGAGCCCAGGACCCCAAGACAACCAATACCTTTTCGACCGCTTCGTCGATTCGCTCGAAACCATTCGCTGAGGAGGATCACGACGTGACCGAAGACACCACCAACACCACCCGGTCCGCGGGCATTCCAGTCCGCAACAAGCCCGCATCCGTCCTCATCATCGGGTCCGGCCCCATCGTCATCGGCCAGGCCGCCGAGTTCGACTACGCCGGAACGCAGGCCTGCAAGGCCATGCGCGAGGAAGGCGTGCGCAGCATCCTCGTCAACTCCAATCCCGCCACCATCATGACCGACGCCGAAGTCGCCGACGCCGTCTACATCGAGCCTCTCACCGTTCCCGTCCTCGAGCGCATCATCGCCCGCGAGCGCCCCGAAGGCCTCCTGCCCACCCTCGGCGGACAGACCGGCCTCAACCTCGCGCGCGAACTCGCCGACGCCGGCATTCTTGAGAAATACAACGTCCGCCTGCTTGGCACCCCCCTGAGAGCCATCCGCCAGGCCGAGGACCGCGACGAGTTCCGCCAGCTCATGAACGCCCTCGGCGAACCAATACCCACCTCCGCCATCGTCCACACCATGGAAGAGGCCTACGCATTCGCCCACGAGATCGGGTTCCCGGAAGTCCCGCTCATCGTCCGGCCCGCCTACACCCTCGGTGGAACCGGTGGCGGAATCGCGCATGCATGGCCCGAACTCGATCTCGTCGTGCAGTCCGGCATCGGCGCCAGTCCCATCGGGCAGATCCTCCTCGAACGCTCCCTCGTCGGTTGGAAGGAGATCGAGTACGAGGTGATGCGCGACGCCGCCGACAACTGCATAACCGTCTGCAACATGGAAAACTTCGACCCCATGGGAGTCCACACCGGCGACTCCATTGTCGTCGCACCCTCGCAGACCCTCACCGACCGCGAATACCAGATGCTGCGCACATCCGCGCTCAAGATCATCCGCGCGCTCGGCATCGAAGGCGGATGCAACGTCCAGTTCGGCCTCGATCCGTACTCGTTCAACTACATCGTCATCGAGGTCAACCCGCGCGTCTCCCGGAGCTCCGCACTCGCATCAAAGGCCACCGGCTACCCCATTGCCCGCGTCGCCGCCAAGATCGCCGTCGGCCGGACCCTCGACGAAATCCCGAACTCCGTGACCGGCGAGACCACCGCCGCCTTCGAGCCCGCCCTCGACTACTGCGTGGTCAAGATCCCGCGCTGGCCCTTCGACAAGTTCCCCCATGGCGACCGCACCATCGGCACCCAGATGAAAGCCACCGGCGAGGTCATGGCCATCGAACGCACCTTCGAGGCAGCGTTCCAGAAAGCCGTGCGATCCCTGGAGATGGGCGGTCGCAGCCTGCTTTGGGAAGACGCTTCATGGCGCGAGCCCGAAGGGTTGACCCGCATCTGGTCGCTCATCGACACCCCAAACGACATCCGCCTCTGGGCACTCATGGCCGCGCTTCGCCGTGGCGTCACTGTCGCCGAGCTCCACCAACGCACCCGCATCGACACCTGGTTCCTCGACCGCCTGGCATGCATCCATGCCCTCGAGCAGCGTCTCCTCCGTGAACCACTCACCCCCGGCCTCCTCTGGGATGCCAAGCGACGCGGCTTCTCCGACGCGCAGGTCGCCACCCTTTCCGACACCGTGCAGGGTCTTCCAGACCGCGTCCGCGAACTGCGCGACCAATGGCAGATCGCCCCTGTCTTCAAGATGGTCGACACCTGCGCCGCCGAGTTTGCCGCCCGCACCCCCTACTTCTACTCCACCTACGAGGTCGAGAACGAAGCGATCGCGCCGCCCGGCAAGTCGGCAATCGTCATCGGATCCGGCCCGATCCGCATCGGCCAGGGCATCGAGTTCGACTACTGTTCCGTCCACTCCGCCTGGGCGCTTCGCGACGCCGGGTGGGGCAGCGTCATGATCAACTCCAACCCCGAGACCGTCTCCACCGACTTCGATACCAGCGACCGCCTCTACTTCGAGGCCCTCGACGAAGAAAGCGTCCTCGAGGTCATCCGCAACGAAGCCGGCGGCCCCGGCAAGCCAATGCCCCCCGTCATCGCCCAGTTCGGCGGACAGACCGCCATCAACCTCGCTGGCCCGCTCAACCGCCTCGGCGTTCCGGTCATCGGGTCATCCGTCGACACCATCGACCTCGCCGAGGACCGCCGCCGGTTCGAGCGGTTCCTCGATGCCCTCGGCATTCCGCAACCACCAGGCACCGGCGTCACCTCCGTCAGCGACGCCATCACCATCGCCAACCACATCGGGTACCCCGTCCTCGTGCGCCCCAGCTACGTCCTCGGCGGACGCGCCATGGAAATCATCGGCGAGGAATCCGATCTCCAGCGCTATCTCACCAACATCGTCACACCCACCGAGAAGTCGCCCGTCCTCATCGACAAGTACCTGCAGGGCAAGGAAGTCGAAGTCGACGCAATCTGCGACGGCGAAGTCACCCTCATCCCCGGCATCATGGAGCACATCGAGCGCGCAGGCGTTCACTCCGGCGACAGTTTCGCGGTCTACCCCGCCATCAACCTGTCCGAGGTCATCGTCGAGCAACTCGTCTCCTACACCGAACGCATCGCCATCGGCCTCGGAGTGCGCGGTCTCGTCAACATCCAGTACGTCATCCACCAGGGACAGGTCTACGTCATCGAGGTAAACCCACGGTCCAGCCGAACCGTCCCGTTCCTTTCAAAGGTCACCGGCGTGCCCATGGTCCGCCTCGCCACCCACATCCAGCTCGGCAAGACCTTGCGCGAAATGGGGTACGCGGGAGGTCTCTGGCCCCGGCAGAAACTCGTCGCCGTCAAGGCACCGGTCTTCTCCATGAGCAAGCTCGTCGGCGTCGATACGTACCTCGGCCCCGAGATGAAGAGCACCGGCGAAGTCATGGGCATCGACCACACCTTCGCCCCCGCCCTCTACAAGGCCATGGTTGGCGCCGGAGTGATCTCCATGACCCCATCAAAGGCCGGTACGCCTGGTCTCCTGCTCTCCATCGCCGACCGCGACAAGGACGACGCCGTACCCGTCATCAAGCAGTTCGCCACCAACGGATACCGCCTCTTCGCCACCGCCGGCACCGCACGCCTGATCCGCACCCTCGGCCTCGCCGTCCGTGAAGTTGGCAAGATCAACGATGGCGACCACACCATCACCGAACTGATCCGTTCCGGCGAAGTCACCTTGGTCGTCAACACCATCACCGGGGGGAAAGGCGTCCTTCAGGATGGGTTCGAGATCCGCCGCGTCGCGGTGGAAACCCGCATCCCGTGCCTCACCTCCCTCGATACCGCGTCAGCCCTGGCATCGTCACTCTCGCTCGGGGCAAACGAGTACTCCGTCCTGCCGATCACCGAATACGGGAAACCACGCGGGTAAGCCACCAGTCCTCAGATGCGGCGTGCCGGCAGTCCCATCCGGCATTCACCGGCACGCCGCCTTCGGATGGGCCGAGCGAAGCGCATCTTCATCAGGGGCGATGGGGAGGGCCAAGCGAAGCGCATCTTCATCAGGGGCGATGGGGAGGGGCAGGGGTACGGGGTCTCGCCCGACCGATCCCGTGC
>BJHB01000332.1:0-3913 GCA_014191415.1 Chloroflexota bacterium | reverse complement strand
TATGCCCGCGGGTCCATTGAACTGGCCCGGCGCCGGACCGACCCCCCCGGCGACAACCTCCCAACTGCCGGGGATGCCAAGTTCGGGGCGCACGTCTACGGCGGTCACAGCCGGTTCCCCTGTCTTGGAAGTGACTGGGTCTGGCCCACAAGAAACAGACGTACCCATCAAACCGAACCCGACCACGGCTCGGCGTCCGAACCTAATTCGAACTGGACATGATCGGTCAGTCCGCGAAATGACAGGCTGCCCAATGCCCCGGGCTGACCTCACGGAACGGCGGCTCCTTCTCCCGGCAGATGCTCTCCGCGATCGGGCAACGGGTGTGGAACCGGCACGCCGGAGGAGGGTTTACTGGCGACGGCACGTCCCCGGTCAGGATGATCCGTTCGCGTTTCCGTTCAACCACCGGGTCGGGAATCGGGACCGCCGAGAGAAGCGCTTTGGTGTACGGGTGCCTTGGGTCGACATACAACGCGTTGCGATCCGCAAGTTCCACGATCTTTCCAAGGTACATCACCGCCACCCGGTTGGAAATGTGACGAACCACCGAGAGGTCGTGGGCGATGAACAAGTAGGTCAGACCGAATTCGCTCTGGAGTTCTTCGAGAAGGTTGATGATCTGCGCCTGAATTGAAACATCGAGGGCGGAGATTGGTTCATCGCACACGATGAACGCGGGGTTTACGGCTAGCGCTCGGGCAATCCCAATCCGTTGCCTCTGTCCCCCGGAGAACTCATGCGGATATCGATTGGCAAAGTACGGGTTGAGCCCGACCACCGTCAGCAGTTGCTCAATGCGGTCCTGCTTCTCCTTGCCAGACGCCAGGTTGTGTATCTCAAGTGGCTCGCCAATGATGCTGCCAACCGTCATGCGTGGGTTTAGCGACGCATACGGGTCCTGAAAAATCATCTGGACCTGTCGGCGCATCTTCCGCATCGGTTCAGTGGCCAACTTCGTCAGGTCTTGCCCGTCAAAGTAGACTTCGCCAGCGGTTGGCTTGTACAGCTGCAGCAGTGCCCTTCCGGTTGTACTCTTGCCGCAGCCAGATTCTCCGACCAGTCCGAGCGTCTCGCCCCTCTGGATGGTGAAACTGACACCATCGACCGCCCGGACGGCTCCAACCTTCCGCTGGAAAATTACGCCCTGAGTCAATGGGAAATGCATAGTCAAGTTTCGGACGTCGAGAAGCGGTGGCGAGGTATCCAGAGACATCGATTTTGAACTGTCTCCCTGCGAGGCGGGTGCTATTGCCACGTCGTGATCCTCACAATTTCCGACGGTCAAGGTGGTCTTGCCTTGACCCGTCAATGTCTTCGATCTGCCTCGGCGATTTACAGCGGAGGGTCTTCCGCTATTGCCATCGATCGAGGCGTCAGTCCGATGCCACCACTCCACGTGGGTGCCAGCAGGCGACTTCATGCCCGTCACTCGCCGGCGCATGTAGGGTTGGCCGCGTCGATCGGCACTTCTCAGTCGCGAACCCGCATCTAGGATGGAATGGGCAATTATCCGGAAGCTCGATCAAGTCGGGCGGTAGTCCTTCAATTGGCAACAGTCGCTCGCGTTCGGTCTGGTCAAGCCGTGGCACGCTCCGAAGCAGGCCCATCGTGTAAGGGTGAGACGGGTCTCCGAATACGGCCAGGGCGTTCGCCCGTTCTGCCACCCTTCCGGCGTACATCACCATCACGTCATCGCACATTCCTGCCACGACCCCAAGGTCATGCGTAATGAGGATCGTAGCCGTGTTGAAGTCCTTGGCAAGATTTCGGATCAAGTCCAGGATCTGTGCCTGGATGGTGACGTCAAGCGCCGTCGTCGGTTCATCGGCGATGAGCAATCTCGGATTGCACGAGAGCGCCATGGCGATCATGACCCGCTGCCTCATGCCTCCGCTGAACTGGTGCGGGTAGTCATCAACACGTGCCTTTGCGGACGGGATGCCAACCAGGTCAAGCAATTCGATTGCACGCCGCTTTGACTGCGAACCATCCATATTGAGATGCAACTGCAGACTTTCGGTCAACTGCCTAGCGACTGAAAGTACCGGGTTGAGCGACGTCATCGGGTCCTGGAAAATCATGGCGATTTGCTTGCCCCGGACCTTGCGCATTTCACTGTCTGGCAATGTCAGAAGGTCTCTGCCCTCGAAAATCACCTCACCGCCAACAATCCGACCCGGGGGTGATGACACCAAGCGCATGATCGACATCGCGGTCACGCTTTTTCCGCACCCTGACTCGCCCACGATCCCGAGGGTCTGGCCGGGATAGACATCGAAGGACACCCCGTCGACCGCTTTCACGACGCCGTCCGCCGTGAAGAATTGGGTGCGAAGGTCACGCACGCTCAACAGTGGTGACCGCCCCGTGGCGGCGGGTGCACGTTCCTGCGTCGCGGCCTGAGACACTCGTCTGCCCTTCCTTTGCGTCCCCTGCATGGATGGTCCGCACACACGGCAACTGCCGAAGGCGAACCCCGAACGCGCAACCGTGTTCGCGGTGAACCGATTCTATGGTGGAGTGACGCGAACCGCAACCGCGACTAACTAAATGAGCGGCTTGGCAGTTGGTCAGTTTAGGGCTCGGAACTTCCTTAGCGGGTGCGTACCAACACCGCGCCTGTGTAGAGTGTTTGGGGAGGGTCTGTTTCGTTGGCGCAATTGTCGACACTTGGGGCCAACCGCAGGTCTGAAATCCAGTGATTGCCCGACCGGACGACGTCGCAACCCATGATCCGGTGGTTGCTCGCAAAACTCCTAACGGTGCCCGAAGTCGTCGCCGATCACAGTCCGTGTATGCCGGCCTTGGCTTGACGGTGCTGTGCGTTGCGGCTGCCTTACTCTGGTGGACCCTGAGCGACACACCTCCGCTTAGGGCCAGGCCGACTGCAAGCGGGGCTGATGTCATCGCGACAATCGTCGTACCAGAACCGACGCCCGGCCCGGTTGTCATGTTGAACTACGTAGGCATGAGCTACTTCAATGGTGGGCCTGCCGACCCCGTCATCGAGCTTAAGGTGATCCTGGACAATCAAGGCGACCGCCATTCGGACAGCACCAGTATCAGATGGGAACCCGAATTTGCCCGGGAGTTCACCTTTCTCAAAAGCTCGCCACCGGCGTGGCGGGTCCGTGTCGATGAGTGGGGATGGGGGGTCTTTGACGGTGATGGCGTGCGCCCACATGGCGACGGCACGTATCTCATCTGGTTCACCACCACCGGGTACAAGGTGCGCGAACCACGTATCCAGGTGGTTGCCAACGGCAACATGTTCGTCGACGACACGTTTGCCATCGCGATGAACCGCATTCTCACGCGTGAACCGGAAGTGCAAGGCATCTTTGAACGCCAACCTATTGCGGGGATCATCGACTGGATGGGTCGGTTTGTTCCTGATGCTGCCGAGACATCGCCGTTCGAGTTCGCCGTTGCGTTCGCGGCCACACTGTCCGGATTGACCTTGGCGGGAACCGTTTTTGCGCTGCGCCGAACACCGGACTCCCGCGTGAAGTAGTCACCAAGCCCTGCCCTGATGGGTTCTCACAAGAGGCACCCGATGAGCCAGCGCGCTGTCCAATGGCGCGACCGACTTCGTCACTCAGGTGATCCGTGTATTCTCAAGCCAACATTCGAACCGGAGACATGAGACATGTCTGATTTACTGGCATCGGAGCTAATCTCTCCCGCCCCTGAAGGGAGCCGTCGCGTTGCCATCAACGGGGCGGCTGGACGGATCGGGGAGGTTATGGCCGCGCACCTGTCATCCCGGTATCGACTCAGGCTGATCTATAACCGCACCGTCCCCGCTGACCTCGACGATGCCGTGGCCGAGGCGCGGGCAAGCGGAAACGCGGTCCCAATTGCTGGCGGCCATGAGGTTGCGGTCGCTGAGATTGCAGACCTTGACGCG
>BJHB01000331.1:0-3913 GCA_014191415.1 Chloroflexota bacterium | reverse complement strand
GCCTCCCATCAGGCATGCGGACCTCTTCACGGGTGAACGTGGTGGATGCCTCAACCCGTTGCCGACCGCGGCGATTCTTGGGGGGCGAGTCAGAATGTTCCGGGCCGGAAGGAGGGGCGGTACGTTCCGCGTTCATCGAACGTGATCGTACGGTTTGGAGCTAACCAGTCGTGGCGACCAACCCCACGCACCCCACTTGCCGGTGCGAATGTCGGGACCCCAATCTGGCAGGTACCGTGTTGGGCACAGGAGGCGACGCCCCGTAAGTGTCCAATCGCATGAACCACGCCGCGATCACGAAGCGGTCCGCGATACGCCTGACCACCGGTCTGCTGGGGTTGCTCGCCGGCGCCTGCAATTCGTCGCCGCCACAGGCAACACCCGCGCCGACCCTTAGACCTGAGAAACGACGCAATGTGCCAGCCCCACCTCGTCCGGTCGCCGGCACCATAACCATCGGCATCGGCAGCGACGCGCAGACGCTGCAGCCGCTGCTGGCCCGCGACACCGCGTCCGCGGCGTATATCGCGACGCATTACAACGCTCCGTTGATGCGTCGCAACCCTGAGACCCTTGACTGGGACCCGACATACGGGACCGCCGCGGGTGTGGTGATTGGCGACCAAGGCAGGACACTTCGCTTCACGCTCAAGCCAGGGCTTCAATGGAGTGACGGCAAACCGTTGACGGTCCATGACTACCGATACACCTATGCAAGGATGTCCGATCCCAGTACCGGATACCCGTATCGCGACTTGTTCCGGCCCTTTGAAGCGGTGACCACGCCGGATGACGAAACCCTCGAATTGACCCTTCGCGAACCGTTTTGCCCCGCACTCGACTACGCCGTCCTGAATCCGATCCCGCAGCACGTGTTTGGCGATGCTCCCCTCGACGCACATCCAGCGAGCACGAAACCGACGGTCGGCTCCGGTGCATGGATCTTGTCGTCGTGGACGCGCGACCAGGAGGCCGTCTTCGTTGCCAACGACCGGTTCTACCTCGGACGTCCTCCAACGGACCGCCTTGTGTTCCGCCTGGCACGCGATGCCGACGCCGCGCTTGCACTCCTGCGGACCGGGGAAATCGATCACGCCGTCCTGCAAGCATCCAATTGGGACGAAGCCGCGCGTACACCGGGTATCCGCGCGGTCGGGTATTACCCGCCGACGGCCGCGTGGACGTATATCGGGTTCAACCTTCGCCGACCTTTGCTGTCTGACATCCGCATCAGGAGGGCACTCGCACACGCGATCGACCGGACACGCATGGTCACGACAATCCGCCAGGGACACGCCCGACTGATCGACAGTATCGTCGCCTCAGCATCATGGGCTTCAACCTCGGACGTCACGCGCAGTCCGTATGACTTGGCCAAAGCGCGACAACTTCTCGATGAAGCCGGCTGGCGAACTCCGGAAGGGCAACAAGAAGGAATCCGGACCCGAGATGGCGTCCCCCTGATCCTACGCCTTCATTACAACGCGGGCAATCGTGAACGCGAACAGATCGCAACCATGACCAGTGATTTCGCGCGGGCCGTAGGGATCCAGATCGACTGTGTCGCCGAGGAATGGGCACCCTTCCTCAATCGGGTCAACGGCACACACGATGTCGACCTTTACATCCTCGGGTGGTCATCGCCAGTCGAACCGCACGGAACATCACCCATCTGGATGACGGGCGGTGGTCAGAATGCCTCCGGGTACACGAACACCCAAGTTGACGCCCTCTTCAGTCAGGCGACCGCGGTGAACGGGTGCCGCCAGGACGAACGCC
Organism: Chloroflexota bacterium; assembly: GCA_014191415.1. Taxonomy (GTDB): domain Bacteria; phylum Chloroflexota; class UBA11872; order UBA12225; family UBA12225; genus UBA12225. The sequence continues at coordinate 2,134 of BJHB01000331.1, read as the reverse complement.
AGCGCCTCTACGCCGAATTGCAAAGAAAGATCACTGCCGACGTCCCGTGCATCTTCCTCTGGGAAAATGAGAGCCTGAGTGCCTACGCCGACCGCCTCAACGTCAACCCATTGACCCGCCTTGGCTACGACTACCGACCATGGGAGTGGCGTCCCCGCCCTGCGCCTTAGATCGCCCGAAGCATTTCGCGGCCGGGAATGTTGACCGACAACCCATCTGGCCGGTATCTTTCTATGGTTACGGGGCGTTCGTGGCTATCCTGTCGTAGGTGGCACTCGTTCCGACTTCTGATCGCGGAGAGACTGCCGTGTACGCAATCGTCGCCACCGGTGGAAAGCAATATCGGGTCCAGCCGGGGCAGGTTCTTGATGTCGAATTGCTTGATGCCCCCGAAGGCACACGCATCGACCTAGGCGATGTCCTCATGATCAACACTGGTGAACACGTCACCGTTGGTCATCCCCACGTCGCTGGTGCCCGCTGTGTCGTAGACGTCCTTGCTCGCACCAAGGGCAAGAAGATCATCGTATTCAAGTACAAGGCAAAGGTGAGGTACCGTCGCAAGACCGGTCATCGCCAGAAATACAGCCGCGTCATCGTCCGCGAAATCGTCGCCGCCTGACGCCAACCGAACCCAGGGAGCTTACGATGGCACACAAGAAGGGCGTCGGCAGTTCGCGGAACGGCCGCGATAGCAACCCCAAGTACCTCGGCGTGAAGCGCTACGACGGCGAGGCCGTCCTGGCGGGATCGATTCTCGTTCGTCAGCGCGGTACCAAGTTCAAGCCGGGCAAGAATGTCGGGGTTGGCCGTGACTACACGCTGTACGCGCTCGTCAGCGGCAAGGTGAAGTGGCAGCCCTTCTCCTCCGAACGCAAGATGGTCACCATCCTGCCGGAGTGATTCCGGGCAGCGCCGGATGGGGTGGTTTGATGCCCTGTCCGCGCGCATGGGCCGCTAGCTCATCTGGGAGAGCGCAGCATTCGCATTGCTGAGGTACGGGGTTCGAGTCCCCGGCGGTCCACCAGTAACTAAAAAGGGGAGTGGACATATCCACTTCCCTTTTGGTTTCTGCGCGTCATCGGATCAGTGGGTGTAACCGGCGGGCGTAGAGGTCTCGATATCCCCGGTCGACGTTTCACCTGGAATGCTCACGTCAGCAACCGCAATCTCTTCGGCAACCTGAGTGGTCTCGACGGGAACACGCCTTGCCTGCCCCGAACCCCGCGGCGCGTCCGGGTCCATCGGAAGCACATCGCCAGGCCGGACGATTGACCAACCATCGCCCGCGCGTGGCACATCGGTCCAGTCATCACCGTCGTTCCCCCTGCGGTCACCCGGTCGGTTCGGCCTCTGAGCGCCTGACTGCCCTCCCGTCCACCCCGGTCGTCCCCGCCCATCGCGTCCACCACCAGACGCGGCTGACACAAGGCCAGAACGCCCGTCGCTCCTCGGCGGGGCGTCAGCTGCGGTTGGTGGTGCATTGAGACGGAACTCCATCTCACCGTCACTCCAGATCATCACCCGGTTGATGCGCGCTAATGACGGCACTGGGCGCCCGGCACGACGCTGATCGAAAAGGTGTTGAAGGATGCGCGCCTCGTGCGGATGTGCCTTGAGGTACGCATCGACCGCATCGACCCCGCGGATCATTGGTAGTTCGTGATCAACCCCGCGCAACCGCGCCCCTGTCAGATTGGCCACCATCGTCCTTGCCATCAACGTCTGTTCCCTTTGAGACCCGCATGCATGAAAGTTCGACTCAACCACCACCGTCGCCGGAATTGTCATCAATCCCCATCGGCAGACCCAACTGCGTCGATCCATCCAATCCACCATGAGGCGGGCGCCTCCGGCCGGTGCGCGCGCCCGCACGGACACCGCGGATACCACCACGTCCTACGGCAACAAGTTCCCCGTTCACGAAGTCGACCTGATACGCCTTCGGGGCATCGCCATCGGGGACCGCGCCATCAACCAGTTGCACCTCCGCGACCGCAGTTCCGGCACCTGATGGGCCGTTGCCCGGTTCGATTGCACCACCGATGACCGGCATGGTGGCACGAACGGTTTCCGCCTCTTCAATCGGTTCCGCGGGTTCTCGATTGGCGAACGGCAACATTCCACGACCGCG
>BJHB01000330.1:0-3919 GCA_014191415.1 Chloroflexota bacterium | reverse complement strand
GGCAGCACCCGCCGGTTGCGCCGGCTGTACGTGCGCCATCCGGCGGTCCACCCTGTCGGACAGCATCGCCTTGCCGGCCGACGCCTTCTCCGCCGTCGTCTTGCCCGCCGCCAGGTTGGCGTCAACCCGTGCCGACGCATTGGCAACCATCGCTGCCTTCACAACCGCCGGGTCGACGTTGTGCGCCTGAGCGACCTGTGCCAGCGACTTGCCAGGCAGTTCGGCGTCCAGTTGCGCCTCGGTGATCCCGATCACCTTGGCCGCCGCTTCCAGTGCGCCGTATGCCACCGCGTGGTTGCCACCAGACTTCGGCGCACCGCCCACACCGGCCGTCTTGCGGGCCTCCTGCATGGCCGTGCGGACCGCCTCGACCGAGAGCCCGAGTTTCGCCGCCAGTGCCTTCAGGACCGCCTCGTGCTGCGCGCCCTTCGCCACTTCCGTCGCGGCGGGGGTGGGAACCGTCTGTGCCGATGCAGATCCACTCGTCGATGCCAATCCCGCACCACCCGCAATCACCACCGCCAGTGCCCCGCCAATGATCGCCCGCCTGCCAATGAGGTTCATGTGCCTGTCTCCCGTGTGAAGTTCAGCGGTGGATCGGTGCCACCAAGCTGACAAAGGGAGTATCGGCAGCGTGTACTAAGGGAGGGTCAAATCGGTTCGCGTTCCTGCGGACTTCGTGCCAACACTCTGTCAACATTCGTCGCCGACCGCACGGGAGAACGTCTCCTGCGCGCCAGACGAATGATCCACCACCAGTAATCGGCATCACCATGTGGATCATCACTGCGCTGAAACACGGGTAGTATTGCGAAATAACCGCGCACGACGGTTCTTGAAGGACGTGGCATGCCGGACGCGCAGGACCCTCATGAACGAAGTCCCATGGACCATCCGTCCGCGCCCGCCTGGGAAATGCCGTCCGACGACGTCCTCCTCAGCTTCGCGATCTCACGCCTGATCGAACGACGCACCGCCCTTCCCGCACTGCGTCATAGCGACCTTGGCCAACTGATCCAAAGGCACCTCCCCGGTTTCGGTGCGACCTTCCTTCAAACCGCACCCGAAAATCTCCTGCGCACCGGTTTGGGGGAACTCGCCCGCAAGCGTACTGTCGGCCTGCCTGTCCTCGCCTATCACGCCGCCTTCACCTTCTCAGACGTGCTCACGCAGTTCGTGGATGCCATCGGCCCGATGGAGGAACCCACCAGTCCGGATGATGCCGATGATGGCGCCGGCGGGGTTGCCAACCCGGACACCTCCCAACCAGACGCATCCCAACCAGACGCATCGATCGCGCAGCTTGCCACCGGAACACCGCCCGGCGAACCCATGCAGCTCTCCCTCTGCGTCTACGTGATCAAGTGCGCCGGGGTGGAAGCCATCCGGGCCGAACTGGAGACCTTCCGGCCGAAAGCGAACCGGCCCATCGTCCGGCGGGGACCAGCATTCCGGACTCCAACCCCGAGACCGAAGGTCAGGCGCACCACTCTGCCTTCCGAACCGGCCCCACCTGATCCCGTCCTACCTGCCGCCATCTCACCAGATGCGACGTCTGCAGTTAGCGACATCCCGGCCTCTATCCCCGGCGGCTTGATGGAAACCGCTCACACCCAGCCTGATGCCATCGTGGTGGATGTGGTCACGCCAGGTCTGGTGGACGTCACCCAGGTCCCACACGATGACGGTGCGCTGACCGAAATCCCCGTGGCAATGGAAACCGGCGAGCCACCTCCGGATGATCCCCGGGGAGACGCCGAAGACCGTGGAGCCACCGGGCAAACGGATCCCCATGCAGTCGGTACGGAAGGCTTCACCGCCATCGACCTCGGTGCCATCCTGGCCACCATCGAGGCCCTGCCGACCGAGGCATGCGACTGGGACGCGGTTGGCAACTTCGCCGTCGCACTGCACGCACTGCAGCAGGCACGCCTCGCCGAACTCCGGGAGGGCGATGCCCGGACACTTCGCCTCGCACTGGAGCGGATCGTTGCCCAGCATCGCGAGACATTCGATGCGTGGGGCCTGACCGCCGTTGGCGATGCTTCCCAGTGGACACCCGACGTCGTCGCGCCCGAGGATCGGGGGCCGGCCGCCACCATCCTCACGGAACTCGCCCAACTGTTTGAGACCTGGCAAGCCATTCGCGACGAAGGTGAACCGGCCGTCCTGGATCGCCGGGAAGCCTACCGCTCCCGGATGCGCAGTGCCGAACAGAAGATCCTCACCCGGTACTCCACCGCCAACACACTTTTGATGAGGCGCCGGATCATCGTCCCCGCACCCTCCAACCACACGCCGGTCCTGACCCCGGAACCCCGGTCAGTCGTCGTGCCACTCCTGCATGACGGACTGTTCGCCCTTGCCTCCCGGGTGATCCGGGCTGGCGGAACCGATCTGGCCGATGTTGCCGAACTGTGCGACGTGATGCAGCGACGACTGGAGTTCGAGTTCTCCCGCCCACGCATCAGTGCACGTGCCATTGCCGACCGTCCGACCGCCTCCCTGCGCATCAGGAATGCCGCGTCGACACTCGCCCGCGACCTTGACCAACTGATGGTGCAACCGGTGAACCAGTCGACAACGAACTGGCAACTCGCCGAACTCTTCTGGAACGCCGAGATCTGCCTGCGACACGGGCGCATCGCCGACTTCCTGGCGCGCATGTGGAATGCCATCGAGATGGCGCTTCGCCTGCGGGCCGAGCTGGTAGCAGAGCGCCGCATCACCGATCTTCCGACGGCCCAATCGTGGTGGAACGAACTCGACCCAGAGTCACCGGTGCGCAAGGGGGCGTGCACATCCAAACACTTCGGTTCGTTCGAGAAGGACGGCCTCATGTCCGTCCGTGGATGCATCGCAATCCTCCAAGGCCTCGAGGAAGCGGCCGTGGCCAATCACGACTGGGCCGAAGTCGAACGCCTGAACGCCGCACGCACCGCCGTCTGTGTCCTGGAACCGATCAAGCAGTTGCGCAACGACTCCCTGATTGCCCATGGAACCATCGCCATCTCCGAGGATGCGATCTCCCGCGCCCTCGCCCGATCGACGATGCGTCAGCAAGACCTGCGCATTCCCGTCACCCTGACCGGCACCGCCGAAGTTGCGTGGATCTACCGGCAAGTGATGACCGACCTCGGGGTCCACCTGTGCGACGAAAACCCGATCCTTGCAATGGGACGCGCCCTCGCCGTGATCGTCGAACCCACCTGACCGCACACCCCTGCCTGGTCCGCAGACTTCTCGTGGTCCGCGGGCATCCCTGCCCGCATCTCCGTCTGGCCCGACCGCACCGAGACCGGCCAACTAGCGGGCGCGACCGATCAGTGCCTCCGACGCCTCGGTCACCTGCATCCGGTACGTCCTGTCTGTCAGGTACGGGTTCCCAAAGATCGGGTTCGCGTTCCGGTCAAACATCGCGCCCGACCGCCCGTCGATGTCCGGTGCGAACAGGAGGGGCAGGATCTTCGCGGCGTACTGTTCCACGCTTTGGAAGATGACGCCGATCACGGTCTGTTGCGCAATGTGGAACACGCTTCCCTCTCCAAGCAGGCCACCCATGATGTTGGACTTCATGATCCCGGGATTGAGACCGTAGAATCGCACGTGCGGATATCGCTCGGCACTCTCCAGCACCAGGGCCTCGTTCCCGACCACGGTGTTGGAGTGCGCCTTCTCCCAGACATATGGGCGCTCCGAGTTGAAGTTGTCCAGGGTCGCCTCGCGGAGTCCCCCCGGAAACCCCATGACGAAGATCCGTGGCGCCAAAGAAGCATCCGTGCGCGCCGAACCAATCACCGGCGCCATCTCGCGCACCATCACCGACCGGCTGAGATGGCTGACCACCATGTCCAGTTCGATGCCGTCCTCGTTCACCTTGCGCTCACGCCCGGCGAAGATGCCCTGCGTCATCACCACG
>BJHB01000329.1:0-3930 GCA_014191415.1 Chloroflexota bacterium | reverse complement strand
CTCAACGGGGCGAAGCCCTCCAGAAATTGGGCGATGCCCTCCGCCAAGCGCAGGCATCCCGCGCCGCTGGCGAATCATTGAGGCGAGGCGATACCGACCGTGCCGCTGAGCAACTAAGCCAACTCGCCGACCAGGTCTCGCGCCTGCCATCCAGTGAACGCGAATCACTCGCCGAAGCATTCAAGCAGGCAGGGGCGCAGACAAGTAGCGGAGACCGTCAGGTGTCCGACGCGGCAAAACAAGCGGCGCAAGCCCTCTCGCAGCACAAGACCAGTGACGCGAGGGAAGCCATTCGACGCGAGGCATCTGCAGTTAGGCAGGCCGGTGATGCAAATGCAGCCGAGCGAGATCGGGACCGTCGTGCCCAGGAGCTCACACGCTCCGGTCAGACATCGTTACCGGACCGAAGTGATAGCTCCGGAGAACCTGCGGGGGGAGAGAAAGGCTCGGCATCTGGGGAGCAACCGCGCGACGCATATGGTCGCCCGGGCCAGAACGGGCAACCTGGTCAGGGCGCCCAGGGGCGGGACGGATCAGTAAATGAGGGCAGTCTAGGCAACCTGGAGCAACAATTGCGCTCGGGTGGTCTGGACGGCGACGGAACTGGCCCTGGCCAAGGTTCCGGCGCTGGGCGTGGCGTCGGCAGCACCTCATCAGGCCCGGCAACACGGCTTGACGCACAGTCCGTGCCCGTAAGCGTCCAGGCCCAGGAAGGCGACGGCCCGTCGACGTGGCGTCCGCCCCGTCCAGACACTCCCCTGGTAGCCCCACCTCCGGCACCCGTAGTGGCGGCGGGTCCAGCGAGCAACTCGCCGGTTGGTGCTGGCCCCGACATTAACGCGGTTCCCCGTGAATACACCGAGGCCGTGCGCCAGTATTTCCTGCCTGAAAGCGCACCGCCCGCAAGGCCAGCTTCCGCACCTGTTGGCATTCGACCGTGAGGTTCAATTAGAGCTGTCATTTCCAATTGTCGCCCTACGACTGAGGACAGGGCTGATTAAAGACTACGTAACCTGAAAGCGACGACTGCGATGGCATCCACCTACAACCGGCCAGGCACACGCGAAACCGACCTTGACCTGTTCGGAAGGTTGTCTGCCGGCATCATCGCCGAGGTCAAGCGCGTAATCGTCGGGCAGGACGACGTCCTTAATGGCGCCTTGGTCGGATTGCTCACCGGCGGGCATGTCCTTCTGGAGGGCGTGCCCGGTCTCGGCAAGACGCGCCTGGTCAGGGCACTAGCCAGTGCCCTCGATCTCGCCTACAGCCGCGTCCAGTTCACGCCTGACCTGATGCCCGCGGACATCACCGGTACGAATATCATTGCCGACGACCCTTCGGGAGTCCGACGGTTCAGGTTTGAACCCGGACCCGTCTTTGCCAATCTCCTCCTCGCCGACGAAGTCAACCGGGCAACCCCGAAGACGCAATCCGCCCTCCTCGAGGCCATGGCCGAAAGCCAAGTGACTGTGGCAAACATCGCCCACCGTCTTCCAGAACCCTTCATGGTTCTGGCCACCCAGAACCCATTGGAAATGGAAGGCACGTACCCGCTGCCAGAAGCTCAGCTGGATCGGTTTGCATACAAGATTCTTGTGACATTCCCAACCCTCGAGGAGTTGAAGGCCATCCTCGACCTGACCACCGGCGATACGGCACCAACCGTGACCCCAGTGGCGAGCGCGCCGGAAATCCTCCGATTGCAATCGCTGATCAGGCAGGTCCCCATGGGGCAACACGTTCGGGACTATGTAGCGAGGCTGGTCCTTGGTACCCACCCCGACCAACGTGACGCGACGCGCTTCGTCAGACAGTACGTCCGATTCGGTGCCAGTCCTCGTGCAGGGCAAGCTCTTATTCTTGCCGGAAAAGTCTATGCACTTCTTGACAGCCGTTACAACGTCGGGTTCGAAGACATTCGACGTGCGGCGCACATCGCCCTTCGCCACCGTCTTCTGCTCAATTTCGAAGCCGAAGCTGATGGCATCAGCACCGACGCCGTAATCGATCAAATCGTGATGACCCTCCGCACTGATGAAATGGCCGATCGGGGTCGCGCATCGTGACGACCGAGGCTGCAGGGCAGGGTGAGACCCGGCCGGCTCCGCCTGGCCTGAAGCTCCCATGGTTCAAGGTCGCCGGATCCGGCGCGAACTGGCGCCGCGTTCTTGGAAATACATCTGCCCTGCTTCGCCGACCGTCGGCTTCAGATACGAAGGACGAAGCGCCCGGAACCACAACCGGTTTGCGGGTAGAGCCTGAGGGACCGACGGTCTTTGATGACGCGTTTCTGCGCCGCCTCGAACGCCTCCAGGTTGTCGCCAGGCGCCAGCAGGGGGCAAGTTTCGGTGGTCGTCGCAGCCGTCAGCGCGGTTCGTCGATCGAGTTCGCCGACTACCGGGAATACGCTGTCGGAGACGACCTCCGAAATATCGACTGGAACATCTATGGCCGATCCGATCGCCTCTTTGTCAAGATGAGGGAAGACGAAGAGAGCCTTGTGGTCCATCTCATCGTTGACACGTCCCGAAGCATGGACTGGGGTTCCGTCAGCAAACTGGGCCACGCGAGGCGCCTTGCATCGGCGATCGGCTACGCGGGCCTGTGCAGTTCCGACACAATCGTCGGTGCAGGGATCAGCGACCGCATCGCCATTGCATCACCACCAATCAGGGGAAAGGTCTCCTATCGGCGTCTCTTCCAATTTTTCGGCACCCTGTCCCCCGCATGGCGTACGGACCTCGGCACTTCATTGCGCGCCTACGCCGGCAGTCATCGGCAGCGCGGGCTTGCGGTAATCATCTCCGACCTCCTTGGCCCCGGCGTGCACGAGGGTATCGCTGCCCTCCTCGAACGCGGGTTCGAAGTCGCGGTGATGCATGTGATCGATCAGACCGAAATGGATCCGGACCTTGATGGAGACCTCGATGTCTACGATAGGGAGACCGGTGAAGTTCTCAGGATCACCGTTGACGATGACCTTGCCACACGGTATCGGGCCAGGGTCGCCTCCTGGCTGGCGGAAACCGAATCCCGGTGCATCGCCCGTCAGGTCCGCTACATCCCTATCTCGACCACGACACCCATCGAGGAGTTCCTGTTTCATGACGCGCGTGCACGACGCCTGCTTGCGTGACGCTGTGGCGCACGTAGCTGCCCGGTGGTCTCGCTCCGCAATTCAGTCGCGTCAGGGCGGGGACCGGGGATGGGGAATTGAACCCCGGATCATCGCGTGAACACCCCGCAGTTGCTGTCGCCATGGAACCTGTTGTGGCTCGGATCTGCCGTGGCGATAGCCGCCCTATACCTGCTCAGACCACGAAGCCGCCGTGTCGAGGTCTCAAGCATCCTTCTATGGCGGCGGGCCATCGCACCGGAGACCGCCCGAAGTCCGCTCACGTTCCTGCGTCGACATCTTCTGATCATCCTGCAAATCCTCGCGGCAGTGCTGGCTGCGACTGCCCTCGCTCGTCCGGCTATCGCTCGCCTCATACCCGTCGGTCGCACATTGGCGGTCATCATCGACACTTCCGTTCCGATGCTCGCCTCGGACGGAGATCCTCGCACTGCTTCGGACGCTCCATTCGCACCTGCGACGCTGCGGGCATCCCCCCCGACCGCAACGAGGCTCGACGAAGCGAAAGCGCGGGCGTCTCTCGCGCTGTCACGATTGCGTCCTGGCGACCGGGCAGTAGTCATCGGCGCAAGTGCTGAACCAATCGTCATCGCCACGGGAAGTGCGCCCGATGATCTCGCCGCCATTGATCGCGCAATCGGGTCACTCGTCGCTCAACCATCCGAGTTCAACCTCGCGCAGGCACTCGAGCTTGCTGGGGCACAGATACTGGAAGCACGCCAAGGCGAAATCCTCATCTTGACAGGCGGAGTTGCGGAAGTATTGCCGGGAATTGCCAGACCCGCGGTACCAAT
>BJHB01000328.1:0-3936 GCA_014191415.1 Chloroflexota bacterium | reverse complement strand
GTTCTTCGCGCCGGTTGCCATCTCGAATGTCGCGGTCGTGTGTCAGTCCTGCAACAGAGGTGTCAAGGTCAGCTTCAAGCTGCTCGCCGACGGCACCAAGGTGCGGACTTGCCGCAAGTGCGGTGACGTGATCGAGAAGAAGGTGGTCAAGGATGGCTGATCGGAAGGGCTCAGGGTCGAAGGGTAGTTCGTCATCCAAGGGCTCGGCCAAGGCTCCCCGGACGCCAGCTCGTGGCGCCCCGGCGATGGCTTCATCGTCGCGTACTTCACGTGCCGGTGGGGGCACTGGAGTTCGGCGTGGAGCGCAGGGGTTGCCTCCTGTGCCAGTTGGGCCCCGCGAGGTCCCTCGATTGCGGGTGAAGTACGATGGTGAGATTCGGTCCGAGCTTGTGAAGGAGTTCGGCTATCGAAGTGTGATGCAGGCTCCTGGTCTCCACAAGGTCGTTATCAACATTGGCATGGGGGAGGCGCTGACCAACGCCAACGCTATGGCAGCTGCTGTGGGTGATTTGGAGACCATCGTTGGTCAAAAGGTTGTCATCACCAAGGCAAAGAGGTCGATTTCGCAGTTCAAGTTGCGTCAGGGTCAGTCTATTGGCTGCATGGTGACGCTTCGCGGGGCCAGAATGTTCGATTTTCTCGACAAGCTGTTCAATGTGGCGTTGCCTCGCGTTCGTGACTTCTCGGGGGTTTCTCCCGATTCGTTTGATGGTCGTGGCAACTACACGTTGGGCCTCCGTGAGCAGCTGATCTTTCCGGAGATTCAGTACGACGAGATCGATAGGCTTCGTGGCATGGAGATCGCGATTGTGACGACCGCTCTTTCAGATCATGAAGGTAGGCGGCTGCTCGAGTTGATGGGAATGCCATTCCGGACGCAGCCTGCCGAGCGCGGTGCCCGGTAGAAACACTGATCATTCAGGTGAGCAGCGGGCTTGATCCGCGCAGAGTAAGGACAGCAATCCGTGGCCAAGAAGTGCAAGATCGAGAAGTCCAAGCGACCGTTCAAGTTTGAGGTCCAGCGGCACAATCGGTGCCGTCGATGTGGGCGTCCGCGCGCGTTCATCCGGAAGTTTGGGCTTTGCAGGATCTGCTTTCGGGAGCTCGCGCTTGTCGGACAGTTGCCGGGCGTTACCAAGGCTAGCTGGTAGGGATTTGTAGGATGGGCCGGTACCGCCGATGGTGGACCGTCTCTCAGGTTGACGCCCGTGTTGTTTATGTTTTCGGACCGGCCACGTGACCCGGGTGGGTTACACGAGCCAGGAGATCACCGCTCATGATGACCGACCCTATTGCTGACATGCTTACGCGGCTGCGAAATGCTTCGCGCGCACGGCATGTAACAACATCCATCCCTGCCTCCCATCTGAAGCGGAGGATTGCCGAAATCCTCAAGGCTGAGGGGTACATCGGTTCCTATGAGGTCGTTACCGATGGACCGCAGGGCACGCTGAACGTAACATTAAAATACGATCAGAACCGCCAGCCTGCTCTGACCGGGCTGAAGCGGGTTAGCAAGCCTGGATTGCGCGTCTACCGCGGACATGATCGGATTCCGAGGGTGCTTGGTGGCCTCGGGACGGTGATTATCTCGACTCCGCGTGGATTGATGACCGGTCGTGATGCGTGGCGTGGCGGGCTTGGTGGCGAGGTGCTGGCGTATATCTGGTAGGTGATGCGTGGGTATTGCGCGACTTGTTTCGGTCGTTGGCGCACGCATGGAGGTTGTGAGACATGTCCCGTATTGGTAGGCAGCCGGTCCTTCTTCCGGCTGGGGTTCAGGTGACGTTGGGGTCTGGCGTCGTGTCGGTCACCGGGCCGAAGGGCAGCCTTTCTCAGTCTATTCCAGCTCCCATTGGTGTTTCAATCAGCGCTGGTGAAGTGTTGGTGACGCGCCCGAGCGATATCAAACAACACAAGGCATTGCATGGCTTGTCGCGCACGCTGGTTGCCAACATGGTGATCGGGGTGACAGCGGGCTATCGTAGGACTCTTGACATCACTGGTGTGGGTTTCCGGGTTGCTAAGCAGGGCTCCCGGCTGACTTTGCAGGTCGGCTTTTCTCATCCTGTTGAGGTCGCTCCCCCGCCTGGGATTTCATTCGAGGTTGAGACGCCGACTCGGCTGCACATTCTTGGCATCGACAAGCAACTCGTAGGCGTGGTTGCCGCTCAGGTCAGGGGTATCAAGCCTCCTGAGCCCTATCTTGGGAAGGGCATACGCTATTCAGATGAGAAGATTCGTCGTAAGGCGGGCAAGGCCGGTAAGGTCGGCGGGAAGAAGTAGGCTGGCAGGACGATGATCAGGAAACGTAACAGCGTTCACGCGCGGCAGAAGCGTCATAGGCGAATCCGCGCTCGGGTTTCAGGCACTGAGTTCCGTCCGCGCTTGGCGGTTTTCCGCAGCAGCAAGCACACGTATGCCCAGATCATTGACGACTCCCAAGGTCACACTCTTGTATCCGCATCGACACTAGATGCGGTTCTCAAGGTGATCCTTGCTGAGGCGCCAAAGTTGGAGGAGGCGGCCTCCGTTGGTCGCCTTGTTGCCGAGCGAGCGCTGGCAGCAGGAATTACCAAGGTTGTGTTCGATCGTGGTGGGTATCTCTACCACGGACGGGTTCAGCGTCTCGCCGACGCGGCGCGCGAAGCCGGTCTGGATTTCTAGGAGCCACGAATGCCACGTCTTGACACGAACAGGTTGGATCTCAAGGAGCGTCTCGTTCTTCTTAATCGGTGCGCGAAAGTCGTCAAGGGTGGGCGGCGCTTCAGCTACGCTGCCGTGATGGTCGTCGGTGACGGGCAGGGTCACGTGGGTGTCGGCATGGGCAAGGCCCGTGAGACGCCTGAGGCCATCCGTAAGGGCATTGAGCAGGCCAAGAAGAACCTATTCAAGGTGCCTGTTGTGGGTCGGACGATCCCGCATGAGGTCCTGGAATCATTCGGGGCTGCGAAGGTCATGCTCAAGCCTGCAGCTCCTGGTACTGGGGTGATTGCTGGTGGGGCGGTTCGTGCAGTCGTTGAGGCAGCCGGCATTCAGGACGTGCTCAGCAAGTCCCTTGGTTCTTCGAACAAGGTGAACGTAGTCCGGGCGACTGAGGCCGCTTTGAAGAAGCTTGTAACCGCTGAGCAAGTGGCCCGCAGGCTTGGCCGGGTGCTTCCTGCGTCGGCAGTTTCTGCCGACGTTGCGGTTGACGGAGCGGAGTGAGTATCGATGTCTGGGGTGTTGCGGATTACGTATCGTAAGAGTTCCATTGGCTATAGCGAGCGGCAGAAGCAGACTGTCCGCTCCCTTGGTCTTCGCAAGCTCGGCCAGTCGGTTGAGCGGCCTGACACGACCACCGTCCGTGGGATGGTTTTTCATGTCAGGCACCTGGTCTCCGTTGAGGAATTGCCGGGTGTCGATACTCACGAGGCTGTCGAGACGTCAGCCTGACGCGTTCGCGCGGATCGGCGACGGCTGCGATGACAGAGAGGTCCACGTTTTATGAAGTTGCATGAGTTGGTTCCGGGTCCTGGCTCGCATCGCAAGGCCAAGCGCGTCGGGCGTGGCCATGGGTCTGGGAAGGTTAAGACGTCCGGTCGCGGCCAGAAGGGCCAGGGTTCACGTGCCGGCAAGGGTCCCAAAGCGTATTTCGAGGGCGGTCAGAACCCGTGGACCATGAAGATCCCGCACAAGCGTGGCTTCAGCCGTGCGCGGTTTCGCGTTGATGCGCAGGTTGTCAACCTTGACGACATCGAGAATCATTTTGGTGCTGGGTCGGTCGTGACCATTGAGGCCTTGGGAGCTTTGGGTTTAGTTACTGACGCTAGTGGGCGGACGCCGGTTAAGCTGCTCGGCGATGGGGTGGTTTCCAAGGCGGTGACGGTTCAGGTCCATAGGATTTCGGGCTCTGCCCGGGCTGCTATCGAGGCGGTTGGTGGCAGCGTCGACTTG
>BJHB01000327.1:0-3942 GCA_014191415.1 Chloroflexota bacterium | reverse complement strand
CCGGCCCCTTCCAGGGTGTTCGCTGCTGGATACACCGCTCGGAGGGATCGACTACCGGTGGTTTCGCTGTTTGACCGGTTCCCAGGGGTCACGTTCGTGCTCCTCGTTTTTCAATGCTACGTAAATAATAAAAAGTATTGAGATGATAGCGTTGGCGTAGACCCATCTACCCGGTGCCACTAGACGCTGCCAGGGCCTCTACGTCCGCCTCCGCCCGACGTATGTCCGTTAGGCAGAGCACAATTGTCCCAGTGACGAAAAGCGCCATCAGCGAAAGGATCGCGTCACGGTACGAACCGGTTGACGCGACGACCACGGCGAATATCTGTGGCCCGATCCACGAGGTTCCTCTCTCGCTGATCTCGTAGACACCGAAGTAGGTCGCCTCCTGACCAGGCGGGATCAACCTCGAAAACAATGACCGCGAAAGTGCCTGGGACCCACCGAGTACCACGGCGATGGTTGCACCCATGCCAAGCGCTTGGGTGGTGGTGTTCAGGAAGGCGTATGCGTACACCACGATGGCGCACCAGACTACGAGGCTGGCAAGGACGGCACCTCGCGCACCAATGCGGCGGGCAAGGGGTTCGAACCCGGTCGCACCGAAAAAAGCGACAAACTGAACCATCAGGATCAGTCCCGTTAGGAAAGTAGTGTCGTCACCCGCAGCACGCTGAGCGGGCGAAAAGAGTTCCTGCGCCAGAAAGACCGACGACAAACCGATCACCGTCTGGATGCCGTCGTTGTACAGGGTGTACGCAAGCAAGTACCGGGCGGTATGTGGCAGGCGTCGAAGCTGGGTCACCGCAAAGGCAATTTCCGAGAAACCTATGGATATCCAGTTGCTCCCCGGTGCCAGAACTCTGGACGGCGGCCTTACTCGAAGAAAACTAAGGCTGAACAACCCCCAGCCTCCCCACCAAAGACCGGCGGACATGAGCGAAAGCCGAACGGCCTCTCCCTTCGAGAGCCCGATGCTCCCCGCAAACGATATGAGAGCCAGGTTCGTCGCGAGCAGGATGCCCCCACCAACGTACCCCAAGGCGTAGCCCTTGCTGGAAGCCGCATCGCGGCGGGCTGGGCTTGCGATTTCGTTCAAGAACGCGTTGTAGAGAACGACCGAAGCGCCCAGACAAATGTTCGCAATGATGTAAACGAGCCCGCCAATCAGGAATTGCTCGCCCTCCACAAAGTAAAGGGAAACGGTCGCAATCGAACCGAATCCGCAGAACAGGCCAAGTAGGCGGCGCTTCAGGTTGGTGTTATCGGCAATCCCACCCAGCACCGGCAGGAAAAACAGCTGCAAGAACACGGAGATTGACACGCACTGCGGAAAGAATGATTTCGCAGTGATCGTTCCAAAAAGGCCAAGACTCGCTATGACTCCGTTCTCACCCACCGCACTCTGGGCGAGAGCGGTGAGGTAAGGGCCAATCAGAACTGTCGAAACAGTCGTCACGAACCCAGAGTTGGCCCAGTCATACAGTGTCCAACCGAATATCTCGCGGCGGTCGTCTACCGGGTAGTTTGGTGAGATCATCCGGGTACCCTCACCCCATCGGCGTGCAGAGTTCAGGTCGGGCACGCGTCACACAAATGGCATGGTACCGACACACTATTACCACCGTGTAGAGCGGTAGAACGAAGCTTCAGGTCGGCAATTCCATTGATATCGGATCCGATATTTTCACCCCAACGGGAAAAGAGACACAAAGAATGGTTCAAACAACTTCTCGAAGCACGCACATCGCGACCGCCAAGGCCATCGCTGGCGAGGCATGGACCTCAGAGCAGGCGTACGAAACGTTGCGCGACCTGTGCGACCGTTTCGGTCACCGCTTTGCGGGCAGTGACGGTGAAAAGGCAGCAGCATCGTTCATGGCCGACCGCTTCCGAGATGCCGGGCTTTCAAACGCCCACCTTGAGCCGTTCAATTACCTCGGTTGGGTGCGAGGGACCGAACGGATCTCGGTTCTTGAGCCGTTCGGCGCAGAAGTACGATCCCTTGCACTACCGTACTGTCCCGCTGGAACCCTCGAGGCCGAACTCGTTTCGGTTGGCGATGGCGAAGTTGATGGATATGCCTCGGCTGGCGCTACGGCCGGCGCACTGAAGGGGAAAATTGTCCTCAGTGCAGCCGAGACCGCGGGTCGGAACGGACGACCCTCAAGCCATCGGCGCGACAAATACATGCGTGCCGTAGAAGCAGGTGCCGCGGCGTTCCTTTACGTCAACCAGAATCCTGGCGACATGCCGGTCACCGGGGGACTGGAAGGCGGCGGGGTGAGCCAGGCGCCGATCCCCGGTCTCAGTCTCGGATTTGAGAATGGCGCCTTCCTGTTGCGACTTCTGGACAGAGGACCTGTCCGATTGCGGATAGAGACACAAGCCGACTTCCTGCCAGTGATCTCATCGAATGTTGTTGCCGAACTCCCAGCCGACCCGGACAGTCCATTCCGTGACGAAATCGTCATTGCCGGAGGCCACCTGGATAGCCACGACATCGCCCCGGGCGCCCTCGACAATGGGGCAGGGGTGGTGGTCATCGCCGAGGCGGCGCGCATCCTGGCGTCAATTGCACGCGAACGTGGCCGTGGCTTTTCAAGGACCATCCGGTTCGTCCTGTTCGGCGCCGAGGAAATCGGCTTGCTTGGCTCGTACGAATACATCGCACATCATCGGGAGACGCTCGGACAGGTTCGGTTCATGCTGAATCTCGACACTACAGGGCGAGGCCAGGCGGGAAGCGAGTCGGTCATTGTGTCCGGGATCCCGGAGCTCGTTCCGTGGTTCCAGTCACTCGCTGGCGCCCTCGATTACCGGATGGAGATCCACGACCGATTCACATCTTCCTCAGATCACTTCCCATTCGCGATGGCCGGAGTGCCTTCTGCAAATGTCGGCACTACGGAAACGGCGGCATCGCTCATGGGTCTGGTTGGACGTGGGTGGGGACACACCACCGCTGACACGTTCGACAAGGCAAACCCAAAGGGTCTCCAGTCCGCGTCAATGGTTGCGGCATGGACACTCTTCTCGGTCGCCGATGCTCAAGACTGGCCAACTCGCCGACGCGAACCGGCCGAAGTCGAAGCCCAACTCATGGCGAGCGGGATGCTTGAAGACCTCGTGGCATCGGGTCGCTGGCCATCCGCAAGGTAGCTGATCAGCCCCCGCACCGCGGACCTACAACCGGGCCGAGCACCCTTGAGGGTGTTCGGCCCCGGTGGTCCGTCCCTACTGCGCCGCTGGAACGGGCAGGTCCAGGTACTTGATGCCGGTCCCGTACGCAACGATGACCGTGCCAACCTTCACCTGATATTCCAGCAACTCAACTGAAACAACCGCGTCACAGTTGTGGTCTCGGCCTTGCGCCTGAAGATTCACGAGCGCCCGCTGGATCGGGCGACCACCACCAACGGCTTGCCCGAATAGCAATGCTACTTCCACAAATGGCCTATGCTGGGCGTCACCCGTCGTGAGGACCGGACCACCGCCGCCGACAAATCCCTTCGGGCTGCGCAGCGCGAGTTCTGCTAACGCGATCTTCTGCAAATTGGCGAAAGAAAGAGGCGCGCCCCCGCCTTGGGCGGGTACCAAGGCATCCCCGCCTCGCGCCTGACTATTTGCGGACCCATTCAGGGGCCGGTTACCTGCGCCACTTGCCATTGATCGGGAAGCCTAGTCCAACAGTGCCGCCATCCAGATGGCGGCCGTTCGTCACGATACCCGCCACTCTTTCAGATTCGCAAACCTATCACAATTCGGTCAGGCTTTGGCTGCCGCCCGGTGCCTAAGTGGCCGACCGTGAAGTCAATGGTTCCGTCAAGCCGTCGCGGACTGAACCATATCACTACCGTTCAACGTCAATGTGATACTCGCGGTCTCGGAGAAGCAAATGACAATTGCAGGTACGACCCTAGGCAATTCCGGCAGTGGTGC
>BJHB01000326.1:0-3963 GCA_014191415.1 Chloroflexota bacterium | reverse complement strand
CCTTCCGGATCTCCGGCGGGATGTCCGGCCGATCCTTGCGGTTCTCAGCGGGCAAGATCAGCACCTTCATCCCGGCGCGATGCGCCGCCAGCGCCTTCTGCTTGACGCCACCGATTGCCAGTACCTTGCCTCGCAATGTGACTTCCCCGGTCATCGCGACATCGGACCGGACAGCCCGACCTGAAAGGGCCGAAGCAATCGCGGTGGTCATCGTGATGCCCGCGGAGGGCCCGTCCTTTGGCTGCGCCCCGGCAGGCACATGCACGTGCACGCCGTGCGTCTCAAAGAAATTGGGCGTGACGCCAAAGTCAGCGGCCCGTCCACGCACGTAACTGAATGCCGCACGCACCGATTCCTGCATGACGTCCCCAAGCTGGCCGGTCAACACCAGGGGCGCTTGGGCATCGGTCCGTCCCGGAATCCACGTCGCCTCAACTTCAATGAGGTCGCCGCCCGTCTCGGTAACCGCAAGGCCATAGGCCACCCCGGCTTCATCGCGACGCGCGCCCTCACCGGTCTCGAACCGGACTGGCCCGAGGAACCCGTCAATGGTTTCGGCGGTCACATGAACCTTTACGGCCTGCGCTGCCTCATCATCCGTCGCCTCTGCGACAGTACGCGCCACCTTGCGGCAAACCTGTGCGATTTGCCGATCAAGATTGCGTACGCCCGCCTCACGGGTATGCCCCCTGATGATCAGACGCAGTGCCTCATCATTGATCTGCACGTGTGAACTTGTGACACCATGCTGTTCCAGCTGACGCGGAACCACGAAACGGGCGGCAATCTGGACCTTCTCCTCTTCGGTATATCCGGGAATGGAGATCACCTCCATGCGGTCCCGTAGGGCCGGCGGGATTGGGTCCAGCAGGTTCGCGGTCGTGATGAAAAGCACGCGCGACAGATCAAAGGGCGCCTCGAGGTAATGATCTGAGAAGGTGGCGTTCTGTTCCGGGTCAAGCACCTCGAGTAACGCGCTGGACGGATCACCCCGGAAGTCGCGACCGATCTTGTCAATCTCATCAAGCATGAAGATCGGATTGCGGGCTCCCGCGTCGCGCATCCCGCGAAGGATTCGCCCGGGCATCGCGCCGACATATGTCCGCCGATGCCCGCGGATTTCCGCTTCGTCCCGTACGCCACCGAGACTGATCCGGACAAACGTCCGTCCCATGGCGCGCGCGATGCTCCGTCCCAGACTGGTCTTCCCGACGCCCGGCGGCCCGGCAAGGCAAAGGATCGGGCTACGCAACTTCCCTGAGAGCCGTCGAACCGCGAGGAACTCGATGATCCTCTCCTTCACCTTCTCGAGACCGAAATGATCCTCATCAAGGATCCGTTCGGCATCGCGGAGATGGAGTGAGTCGGGCGTCTCCTTGGACCACGGCAGGGTTACAAGCCAGTCAACATAGGTGCGCACGATCCCCGTTTCGGGCGACCCGGGCGGGATCATCGGCAACCTGTCGATCTCTCGTGTGGCTCTTTCGCGGACTGCTTCAGGCATTCCGGCCTGGACAACTCGCTGACGCAGGCCCTCGATCTCCGTTTGCTGGGGATCGCCATCACCAAGTTCCCGGTGGATGGCCTTGATCTGTTCGCGGAGGAAATATTCCCTCTGCGTTTTCTCCATACCCTTGTGGATCTCGCCCTGGATCTTGTTCTTGAGATCGACGATGTCCAGGTGATGCGAAAGGAACCCAGAAACGGCGCGCAAGCGGTCTGTGGGATCGGTGATCTCGAGCAGCTGTTGGCGTTGCGAAACCGTCAGGTCGGGAGCAAACGCCGCGATATCCGCCAACCAGCCGGGTTCCTCAGTGCTGCGCGCCGTCGTGAGCACTTCCGGATGGCCCGAACGACCCTTCTCGATGAGTTGCTCGAGCTGGTTCATCACCGACCGCATCAGCGCCTCGGTCGTAAGCGTGCGGGTATCACCCTCCGAAAGCGCTTCGTAGGTCGTTCTCAGGAATGTCGGTCCCGGTCCGGTCGTAGGCGCCACCGATTCGTCACCAGGCCCGTCACGATCGGACCCTGTGTCACCTTCCGCTTCCACAGGCGCGCTTGCCGGTTCAGCACCTTCGGCAACGGGTAATTCCGCGGCTCGCGGCTCGCCAGTCGCGTAGTCGACACTTGTGCACACGATCACCTTGGCCCGCGTCAGACCCTGCACCACCACTTGCAGACCACCACTTGGCACTCGGATGGACTGCACCACCTGGGCAACCGTGCCAACCTGATAGAGATCATCAGGATTCACCAAGCCCAAGTCCTCGCGTCTCTGCGCTACAAGCATCACGACCGGACGGTCGGTATTCGCCGACAGGACCGCGCTGATCGAGGCAGGCATCTCGACAAGGAGAGGCACTGTCATTCTCGGGAATACGACCGTGTTGATCAGTGGCAGGACCGGCAGGTATGCAGGAAGATCACGGGACCCACGGCGACGCCGCGGTTTGGCACGTTCCGGGGTCACCAAGTCAGACAATCTTTCACCTCGGGCGCTGGCCGGTCACGACCACGCTGGTACTGCAAACAGCATAATACTTGAGTGCCTTGTTGTCAAGGGAGCGACATGTCGGATTGTCACGGTTATCCCTGAAGACGAGGGAACCGGACGCCCGAGCGGTCACGCCGGAGGAAGGTCAGGCGTCGGTCGGGGCGTGCGAACCGGCCCGGCGCCGGCAATCCCGCACTGTGGTGGAGGCGCACCGACGTAAAGAAGCTCCGGAACGCCACACACCATTCCCGTCCTGACCGTGGCAGGCATCGGGAACGTCTCTTGCGGCTGACCCTTGAGCCACGTGTCCATGAACTCTTTCCAGATTCCGCCCGCACCAAGGCTGCCCGCAACCTGCAGCATCGGCTTCGAGTCGGTATTGCCAACCCACACACCGACAACCAGGCTGGGGGTGTACCCGATCGTCAGCGAGTCCTTGTAGTCGTTGGTTGTCCCGGTTTTCACGGCCGCAATCCGACCTCCAGCAAGGTCGAGAACGGTACCGAACATCGGGTACCGTGCCCGATTTTCCGACAGGACCGATGTGATCATGTACGCCGCTTCTGACGGCAAGACCCGCTCCCCCCGCACCTCAGTGGCGTCCCAGATCACGGTTCCAGACTTGCTCGAGATCCGCAGAAACGGTGTCGGATCGACGCGGATCCCGTCGTTGGCGAAAGCAGCGTAAGCCCCCACCATGTCGAGGAGGCGCACCGTGCCAGCCCCAAGGGTCAGGCTCTCCACCTCTGGCAGCGGGGTCACGATCCCCAGGGCCCACGCAAACCGGACCAGCTCCTTGGTGCCAATCGTCTCCTGCACGAGCAATGCCGGGATGTTGTACGAGTTGGCAAGTGCCGACCTTAGGGTGACGGTTCCGTGGAATTTCCCATCGTAATTGACCGGACGGTAAATGCCGGAGGGTGCACTGGCATCGGGTCGGGTGATCGCCTCGTCAATCACCGTCGTCGCCGGAAGAAATTTCCGCGTTGCGAAGAGCGCCGCGAACGCCAGGGGCTTGAAGGAGGACCCCGGCTGTCGCAGGGAAGTCGCCACGTTGACCTGCCCGTCAATTTCGGCATTGTTGAAGTCGACACTACCGACCATCGCGAGGATTTCGCCGGTCCGCGGATTGATCGCCGCGAGTGCTCCGTTGTTGACCCGCTGAGACTTCAGTCCGGCGACCCGCTTCGTCACGATGTCCTGTGCCATCTGTTGCTGCGCCAGGTCGATCGTCGTGATGACCGATAGTCCTCCGCGCAGTGCCTCCGGGTCGACCCTCCGTGAGAGCTGCTCGCGCGCATAGAAGGCGAAATGCGGAACCTTGATGTCGGTTCGCAACTGCTTATAGGTAAATGCCTCCGCTTCGAGCCGCGCCGCATCGGCCTCCGCTTGCGTCACCATCTGGTACCGCACCATCACGGAGAGGACGTCATCCTGGCGGTCTAGCGCCGCCTTGGGGTTGATGACGG
>BJHB01000325.1:0-3964 GCA_014191415.1 Chloroflexota bacterium | reverse complement strand
GATGCGGGTACGCGCCGGCCGGATGCACCAGTCGCGGAAGCCGGGCCACGTCGTTGCGCCCGCGGATCCTGCATCCACCCACGTGGTAACGCCCGTGTGCCACGCAACCGGATCGGGATCTATGCCCCAGTACGTTGCCCCGTGATAGACATGGGTGTGCAGGTCAATCAACCCGGGGAGGACCAGGTTTCCGGTTGCATCGAGGTGTTCCCGGGTCGGGTGCGACCCAAGGTCCGGTCCGACCGCCGCGATGCGTCCGTTCGCGATCGCGACATCCATGACCCCACGGAGACCTGCCCCGGGGTCGACCACCTCGCCACCATGAATAACCAGGTCGTACATCACTGCTTCCTTCTCGCGGACATGACCGTATCGGCGTGACCCATGTGGCGGACCAGACATCCCACCGCCGGGCACCGGGGTATCTTCGTCGCACTCGTCGTGCGGCCTCCGGTGCGACAGGATACGCCGCCGACACGTGTCCGCGACGGGTACGTGAGGTCGATCGTCCGGCGTCGCGCGCAACGACTGCTGTCTCGGGTACGCTGCCCCCGCACGCATTGCATCACTACCCCGGGTAACCCGGAAGAGGACAACCATGACCGACGCGCACTCCCACGGCATCTCTGACTGGGCAGGCTTGTGCGAGCTTGCCTCGCGCGTCGGCGGGAAGTTGGTCTCTCGGAAGCAGACTGTCGCGATCGCGGAATCATCTGCGGGGGGACTGATCAGTGCCGCCTTGCTCGCGGTACCGGGGGCATCGGCGTACTTCCGGGGCGGCGCAGCCGTCTACACCCTTGATGCGAAGTCCCGGTTTCTGGACCAGACCCCCCAGGCAATGTCCGAACCTCGGGCAGCGACCCAAGCGCACGCACAGCGCCTTGCCGATGCCGTTCGAGACCGATTAGGCACGCACTGGGGGATTGGCGAGACGGGTGCGAGTGGCCCTACCGGAAACCGGTACGGAGATCCGGCAGGACACACGTGTGTCGCCGCAACGGGTCCGGACGGGAAGGTCGTGGCGGCGACCATTGCCACCGGTTCGGACGACCGTCAAGCAAACATGTTTGCCTTCGCAGGTGCCGCCCTTTCCACCTTGGAACAGGCCCTCGGAGAGAGTGCGGCTTGAGCCGTTCCGGCACCCGTCGGGGTGCTTTCCCGATCCACGGTTGGGCGCCAGACGGGCACTGGCCGCGCCGGTCGTTTGCTAGGATGCCGCGTCGTGAAGATTGAATCGACGCCCCTCGCCGGTCTCTACGTGATCGATCCGCGCGTATTCAATGACGCCCGCGGGTGGTTCATGGAGACTTTCCATGAACTCGGCTATGGTCAGGCCGGGCTGGATGCAAGGATGGTCCAGGCCAACCACTCGCAATCGCGGAGAGGCACCGTCCGCGGCCTGCATTTCCAGCACCCGCACGGTCAGATCAAGTTGGTAAGGGTGGTGCAGGGCGAAGTCTTCGATGCGGTCGTGGACATCCGGCGTGGATCACCGACGTTCGGACAGTCGTTCTCAGTCACGCTTTCGGCCGAGAACCGCCGCCAGTTATGGGTTCCGCATGGATTTGCCCACGGGTTCTGCGTCACATCCGAGACCGCGGACTTCGTGTACCTGTGCAGCGATTTCTACGCGCCGTCCGCCGAACGGGGCATCAGGTGGAACGACCATGAAAACGGGATTGCCTGGCCTGACCGCGGCGGAGATGAGGGATCGTTAGTCGTGTCCGCAAAGGATGCGGTCCTTCCCACCCTTGCAGAGCTGCTCGCGGCCTCACCGGATCTCCTGCCACTGTGGGAC
Source organism: Chloroflexota bacterium (assembly GCA_014191415.1). Lineage (GTDB taxonomy): Bacteria > Chloroflexota > UBA11872 > UBA12225 > UBA12225 > UBA12225. The sequence goes on along the minus strand of BJHB01000325.1, from coordinate 2,166 downwards.
GAGACCTCCAGGTAACCGACTTGATCAAAGGCTGCCGGTCACGCCGTGGGTGCCGGCTTCGCCCTCAATGACCACCAGCCAAGGCCCCGCGTGAGGAACGACGCGAGGAAGATCACCGGGATCCATCCGATCGGCACGAACGCAACCACGCCCCCCGCGAGCAACGACCCGATTGCACCTGAGATCCCAACGGCTGCGGCGTAGGTTCCCAAGTACGCCGGTCGTTCTGCGGGAGGTGCGAGTTGCAGCAGCCTGGATGTCATGGCAAGGCTGTACCCGCCCCAAGCGACACCGGAATACAGGTTCAGGGGAATGGCAACCCACGGTGCCCACACCAGCATCCAGCCGATGGGGATCAACGCCGCGCCCGCTCCGGCAAACGTCAGGACCCGCCCGGGTCCCGCCCGGTCAATCCATCGCGCCCACAGGCGTTGCGAAGCGATGGCCGTCAGGCTGCTCATGAGCGACAAGGCACCCAGGTAACTGGCGGGCACTTCGAGGTACCGAACCAGCCAGATCGGAGCCGCCGGGCCGATCATCGATGCCCCACCCTGAAGGATTGCCGCACCGATGACGATACTTCCAAGCGCCATTGACGGTGGAGCACCGAACCGGCGCGCCATGGCCCTCCAGACTCCCGTCGCGTCATCCTGCCTGTTCAGTTGCCCCACCTCACGCACCGTGGCGGCGGATGCAGCAACTGAACCTGGGCGCGTGGTTTCCAGTGCGATGGGAGGTGCAAGCGTCCTGATTGCAAGTCGGCGCTCGGTCGCGATCAGGGTGGCGTACGCGCCGATGCCTAGCAGGCCAATGAGGCCTGCCAAGCCGAACCCGACGCCGTATCCGGTCACGCCGGGCACGATCTGCAACAACCCGGTCATCGCGGCCGTGCCGATCAGTGAACCGACCCACGTGGCGATGGCGCGGTCAGCGAGGTAGCGGGTCCTTCCGGATTCGCCACCGGCCGTCGAGGCCCGCGCCCCCATCGCCGGACTCGCCCCGGCCGCGGCCACCGACGCGATGCCGAGGATCATAAGGAAGAGCACAAGCGCCGTTAGGGGATATCCGGCAACCACCAAGGCTGCCGGCAGGGCACCGGCGACAAGCCAGCTGCCCCGTGCCACCAGGGCGGTGCCGTACACACGCCGTGCACCGCTACCGGCGCGTGCCCATCGGGCGCCTTGCAGTTGGAGGCCGTTTGAGAGGAACGTGTTCAGGGCAAGGAGAATGCCGAGTTGACCACCACCGGCGCCGAGCTCTACGGCAAAGGCCGAAAGGAACGATGCTGTGGGACCACTCCAGACCGCCGCGCAGAATGCCTCGACGACACCCCACCGCCAGATGGGCTTTGGCACCCGCCCGGAAAGCTCCTCGAACGTCTGCGACCCTCGCGGTTGTTGTGCCACTACGTGCCTCCCAACCGCTTCCAAGCCGTTGTCATTGCCAGCAGGCAACCGTACGGACAGGAAACCCGCGGGCCGATCAACGCCACACAAGCCGGTGACCGGTATCTCGGGTGAGCGTTTCCGGTTTGCGGGAACTCTTGGTATCCTACCCCCTAGACAGACGAAGGGTTACCTCAATGGCATCTGACAAGAGTGCGAACAAGCGTCGGTTGCGGTGGCGGAGCAAGAAGGCCAATCACGGCACGAAGCCCAATCACGGCAAGTAAGACATTCGTTCCGGTCGGTCAACCGACTGAGAAGACCGAAACAACCGGCCGCTCCTTTTTCAGGACGGCCGGTTTCTCGTTTTGAGGCCCTGGCCCTAGCGCGACCAGACACCAGTCACTGTTCCGGAGTGACTTCCAGAGTGCGGCGACCCCAACGAATCGCCTGATTGCAATCGGCAAGCCACACATCCAGTTGGTTCGGGCCATAGTTTGCATTGCGATCACGGACCACGACCTCACCGTACCCCGGCACGCTGAAGCGACTTCCGATGGGAACCATTGGACCGGCCGCTGCGGTGCCCGGGGTAGGCGGTGCGCCACTCGAGGTATTGCTGCGCAGGCAATACGCCGTGACAGTCATCTCACGTGGGCGAACGGCTGGATTTGGGGTCCGGGAAGGCGGTACCGCAGTCGGAGTACTGGGGACGCGAGTTGGTGGCACGCGCGTGGCCGTCGGCGGTACCCGGGTCGGCACGATGGGAACTCTCGTCGGT
>BJHB01000324.1:0-3995 GCA_014191415.1 Chloroflexota bacterium | reverse complement strand
CTGGTATCCGTCGGCTTCCCAGCGCAGTCGCATTTGAGACGTCCACTGCCAGTCATTACCCGTGCGCCTCATCTCTGGAACAGCATCCGGATCGGGAATTCGCCAACGGACTGAGAAGAGAAGTGCGGGCAAGGGTGCGCGCGGACAACGTTTGAACCCTTTCCGGTGGAAACCCAGTCGCGCAAAAGCCTGATCCCGGTGTCCGCGTCAGGCCTTAGGTGCGATCCACGTGCAGCTGCGTGAAGGAGAGAGGCAGTACCTGTTAGGCAGTCTTCCGTCACCGCCGAAACTCCAATTCCTGATAGGGCTGGAGTGACATTCCGAGATCAACCGACCGATTAGCGACCCTCAACCTGCATCCAGTGCACGAGCTCCTTGCCTCACTCGGGGATCATTTCGAACACGATTCTCGGGGAACACAAGCCGGACGTAACGCCCCGACCGCGATACCTGGTCGTTGGGGTGACCGCTTCAGGGAAAAGTCTCTGAATTCCCTCGGATGGGTGCTGAGCAGTCGCGACGAACCAGTGGTGTCGCTCCGGTTTTGACTCCAATCGCAATATCCCGGATGTCCGGTTGGGCGAGGGTGTCGTACCGTTAGTGACCGGCCGGGATCATGTCCCCCGGCATCGGCGGCAGGACATTCCGCCGAAGAAACTGGATCGCTCATGGGTTTGCTCGAGTTTGGCGTCCTGCTCTTCCTTGGGGCGCTTTGGAGTACCGCCTTCCTGTTCCTGCGCCTTGGGACACCGGAGTTCGGCCCCGCCGCGTTGGTGGGCGTCCGCATCACCGTCGCATCCGTGATCGTCGTGGGGTATGTCTGGGGAACTGGACAGACCCTGCCGGATCGCCGGGATTGGCGCAAGTGGCTGCTGGTCGGCGTTGTCAATACGGCCCTGCCCTTCTTCCTGTTCTCCTTTTCTGAGCTGCGGATCACGTCTTCGCTGGCGTCCGTCATGAACTCGACGACACCGTTCTTTGGCGCCATTCTCTCGGCGACGTGGCTCCGCCAGACGATGTCGTGGCAGAAGATTGGCGGCTTGGTCGCAGGGTTTGGGGGCGTACTTCTGGTGGTGGGGTGGGACCAGGAGTTGCACGACTTCGCTGATTATGTTTCTGCACTGGCAGCCCTTGGTGGAGGGGCCTCGTATGCCGTTGGGACGCTCCTGGTAAGGCGCCTTTTCCCGACGGCGTCATCGGTGACGCTCGCCGCCGGTCAGCAAGTCGGGGCTGCGGTTGTGATGGCACCGATCGGGCTGCTTCTTTGGCCATCGGTGAACCCTGGTTGGGTGGCTTGGACAAGCGTCCTCATCCTTGCGGTTTTCCTGACCGCGCTTGCCTACCTGATCTTCTTCTGGCTTGTCGCGCGCGCAGGTGCCCTTGCGGCCATGACCGTAACCTTCCTGCTGCCTGTCTTTGGGGTGGTTTGGGGATCAATATTCCTGAGTGAGCCGCTCGGCCCGGTCCAAGTCGCAGGGTTGGTCGTGATTCTGGGGAGCCTGGCAACGGTGAACGAACTTCGCTGGCGACAGTTCTTCCCGTCTCGGACGGTCTGACCAGCGTCAGGCTGGCGATCAGTCAGCGTCCACGTTTTTGTGTGCGGAATAATCTCTCTGTCGCCGGAAGTTTCATCGACGCCCTGATCGCGCCGGGTCTTGAAGCGCCGACGGGTCCGTTCGGTCAATCCACTGAGGGCCTTCAAGGTGGTCGTACGGGTGAAAATCTGCTGTATCTCGTCCCACGCGGAGGCCGACGAGGCGATCAAAGCAGGTGCGTCCGCACTCGGACTGGTGTCGGCGATGCCAAGTGGTCCCGGGGTGATTGACGAGGCCCTTATTGCGTCGGTGTCGTTGCGGACACCGGTCGGGGTTTCTGCAGTCCTGCTGACTTCACAGGTATCGGCAGCCGGACTGATTGATCAGCAGAACCGGTGCCGGGCCGACGTCTTGCAACTTTGCGGATTGGTCCCCCAGGACGATCTCCGGCGGGTGCGGGATGCCCTGCCCGGGGTTCGGCTCATGCACGTGATCCATGTCGCCGGGGAGGATTCCATCGACGAGGCAGTCGAGATGACGCCATTTGTCGATGCAATCCTTCTGGACACAGGTTCGCGTACCGGTCCGGTGCGAGAACTTGGCGGGACCGGACGCACCCACGATTGGTCGATCAGTCGTCGGATTGTCGCATCGACCGGCCGTCCAGTCTTTCTTGCGGGAGGATTGAACTCGGTCAACGTTGCGGAGGCGATTGCAACCGTAACCCCTTATGGCGTCGACATCTGCAACGGGGTTCGATCCGATGGTCGCCTCGACCCGGTCAGACTCGGTGCGTTCATGCAGGCGGTTGCATCAGTCTGAAGATCCGCGCAGGAGGTGTCATGTCCATTGCAAACGGCTTGGTGACGTCGGTTCAGGTTGGCACCCCCGAACCGCTTGAAACGTCACGTGGGGTCGTCCCTTCATCGATCTGCCGGCGGGTCCTTTCAGGACGTGTTCCCGTGACACGTCTTGGACTGGCTGGAAACGAACAGGCCGACTTGGTCAACCACGGTGGCGCGGACAAGGCAGTGTGTGTCTACTTCTCGCATCATTACTCTCACTGGGAATCGCGCCTCGGCTTTGGTTTGACGCAAGGTGCATTTGGTGAAAACCTCACCATGAGCGGGTTTGATGAAACCACCGTCTGCATCGGCGATGTAATGTCGGTCGGCACGGTCCGCGTCGAGGTATCCCAGCCTCGTCAGCCGTGCTACAAGTTGGCGTCGCGCCATGGCGTGAAGCAGTTGGCGACCTGGATCATTGATCACGGGAGTACCGGCTTCTATTTCAGGGTCCTTTCGGCTGGCGAGGTCTGGGCCGGGGCTGACGTGGTTCTGGAGGCACGCATCCACCCAGAACTCACCATCGCGTTTGCCAACCGGGTGATGCACCATTCGAAGGCGATACTGGCGTCAGCTGATGACCAGGATGCTGCGCGAAGCGGCCAGACAGACGCACAAAGCCTTCTTGTTCCCGAACTGTCAGCGAGTTGGCACGCGTCCATCCGGCGCAAGTTTTTCGGCTGATCGGACGCCAAACCCTTCGTGATGTACCGTCCCGTCGGCCTCATTCGGGTTTGCAGTTCCCATGCGAACCCACTGGGACGGCGACAGCAGTGATCCGACCACGGCGACGCATGCATGGATTGGTGTCAAACGCCGCGGGTCATTGGGACCGGACGCGTGTTGCTTGGCCAGGTATCAATCCCTCGCGGGAAGGATGGCGGCGATGATCGATCGGCGTAACACGATGTTCGAGGGATCCGCCCCGAGCCCCTGGAAGTGGGAGTGCCAACGGGCAACTTCGGTGCCGTTTTGCTCATCGTCCACACCGGGTTCGATCTCCCGGGTAACCAAGTGCGTATCCCGTCGGACACCTTCGTATTCGACCCAGTAAACCGGAACGTCGTGGTACCTGCCGTCCCCGCCCCAGACCGACACCTTGGTGACTCGGTCGTGTCCCCGGTACCCAAGGGAAGTCACACGGACCGCATGTGATCCGTCAGCCTGCGTGCCGGAAGTCGTCTTCAGGACGCTCCGTGTGATGCACTCGGGGTCCTGAAACCTGCGTTCGCCAAAGTAATTGGCAATGGTCTCGTGTTCCCAGTAGCACGCTCTCCGACCCGAGGTATCGGCGTAGATGTCCGCGTGTGACCGGTGCTGCTGGTAGAGGGGAATTGTCAGGATTGGCGCCATGCCGAAGAACAGCGACCGGAAGAGGTCGTTGTGGTAGTCGTTGAAAATCTTGCGTGCGACAGCCAACTCATATGCGTGGAACTTGGCGGGGTCACCGCTGATATCCGTCGCGGCCATGTGGTCAGGCATGACGAAATTCACCATTCCCCGTTTGGTGAACCCGAAATCGTCCCCATACCCGTCGGTCTTGTCCCTGAGCAGCTTCAGCATCTCTTGTTGCGCCAGTGGCGTGAAGAGAAGCCGGAACTGGACTTCATGGTCT
>BJHB01000323.1:0-3997 GCA_014191415.1 Chloroflexota bacterium | reverse complement strand
CACGCTGATCGACATCAACGGCGTGGAGGACGACAGGGACTTCCCGTTCACCGTCTCTGACCTGATCACCACGTGCAAGGAAGTCGGACCCATGTCGGCCGATGAACGCACAAGCGTCCTTGGACGCCTGCTCTATGCCAACTCAGTCATCCACGCGTCGGAACTGCTCGACATGGTTGCCATCTACTTGGGAATGGAGCTGTCTGACCACGCAACGGAGGTCCTCGAAATGATCCGGGATGAAGCCCAAACACCTCACGCGGAGGATGAGGAGCTACCGGACTGACGGACGGGGCACCTCCGAGGCCTAAACAGGGAGCGGGGCGTATCCCTTCGCGCCGGTGAGGATGGCGTCGGACATGTTTGCGCCAGTGAACGTCGTGTCGAAAAGTGCCGCATCCGTGAGGTCCGCGCCTGACAGGTTGGCCTGCGAGAAACTGGCCCGCGTCAGGTCCGATTGGAACAGGATGGCCCTCGAGAGGTTCGCCCCATCGAGGTTCGCGCTTCGCAGGGATACGCGCGATAGCTCAGTGCCAATCAGGATCGCCCCGCGCAGGTTGGCCCCAGAGAGGTTCGAGTCCGACAGTTTGGCGTTGGTCAGGTTCGCCCCGGCCATGTCCGCGTGCCACAACGTCGATGCAGGCACGAACACACCAGTCAGGTTGGCACCAGTCAGCGTCGCCCCGAACAGGTCGGCATCCCGCATCGTCGCCTTGGTGAGGTTTGCGCCGGACAAATCGGCGTAGGAGAGGCCCGCGCCGCGCAGGGTCGCCCTGGTCAGGTCCGCGCCGACGAGGATGGCACCCGTCAGGTCGGCATTGTAGAGCGTCGCACCGGACATCATCGCTCCGGTCAGGTCCACCCCAGACAAGTCGCAACCAGTCAGATCGGCGTTGACAAGGTTGCGGTTGACATTGCAATCGGGTGCCGCGTGCGTGACACCGGGCACCGCAAGCACTATTGCAATCGCGACACCGATGGCACGCACGGTATGGGCCAGACCGGCCATGGAATGTCGCATGGCCGGAGGATAGCGCGGTTTCACGCTTGCGGCCCGGGCGAGCATCACATGCCGGGGACGTGACCAGGACCTGTTCGTCACGACCGCGAAGCGTCGGCGGATTACCTGCGACCGGACCGGCTAGTGCCCCGCATGTCCCAATTCACGACGTCGCGGAAGCCGATGGCGGGCACCCACCGATCGGCACGACCCGGACTTCGTCCGGATTTATCAAGTCGAACCCCGTCACAAGGTCAGCACGTCCCCCAAGCCAATCCATTCGGACCCGTGCATCCGGTCGGCAAAACGCGTGTCGCGATCGGACCTACCCATCATTGTTATATTACACGTGTTTATATTCCATAAACGCGGACCATGGACGGCGGCGAGAGCTGACAGGACCTCGTGGTCGGAAGCGTGGGTCCTAACAACGTGTTCAAAGACCGTGGCGTTCGATTTCGAAGAGGATGTACACCATCGGCGACATACCGACATGGGACCGACATGGGACCGACATGGGATCGACAGTCCCCAACTGTTCCCGCCAGGAACCCGCGCATCTTGTAGATAAATCATCGGAACATGTATCCGCCACCCAATGTCTCCCGCGGGACTGCGAGGTGGATGCTTGGTCAAGACCATCAATGTTTGCCCGTTGCTTGGATAAGTCATCCACACTCGCCAGATAAAAAAAGGGGCACCACACCTCAGATAGCAGCATGAACTAGCGCAACACGCACCAAGAATTGTTCAACAGGGCTCATTCTTCCGGGCCAGGCACCACGCATGCGATATCTTGGCGGTGTGCAATCACTGTCTGAAGAAGAAATCTGGGCCAGACGTGCAGCAGCCGAGGCCGAATACGACCGTGTTGAAGCTCAGGCAAAGGCCACGCGTGACCGACTGATCACCGAGGCCGGTGAAGAGTTCGAGCGAGTCACCGTCTCGGCCCGCACCGAACGGGACCGCATCATCGCGCAGGCCGAGGCCGCCTACGAACGCGTGCTCGCGCCCGCCGACGCCGCGTATGAGCGACGCTACGCCGAAGCCTGGGACGAATACAAGCGCGTCCACAACGAGGCGAGAGCCGCTCTGGCGCGCGTCAGGGCAGCCTCCACCCTTCCGGGCACCGGAGAGTAACGGGCACTGGGGTCGCCCGAGGCAACCCGCACCTGCCACGGTTTCGACAACCCCACCATGTGGACTTCAGACTTCGTCACGGTGAACGGACTGCGGATCCACTACCTCCGGACGGGTGGAAGCGGACCGACGATCGTGTTGGCGCACGGCGGAACGGCAAACGGAAGAAGCTGGACGCGCGTCGCAACCGCACTTGTCGACACTTTTGACGTGATCGCGCCTGACGCCCGCGGCCATGGCTTGACGGATGCACCGGTCGGCGATTACTCGTTCACCACCCTCGGCAACGACCTGGCCGGGTTCATCCAAGCCCTCGGCCTAGACCACCCGATCGTTGGTGGCGCGTCGCTAGGCGCGAACACCGTCCTGTCACTGGTAACCGATCACCCGCACATCGCCCGGGCTGCCATCCTCGAAGACCCGATCTTCTTCCTGCAGGCACCTGAGGAAACGCAGCATTGGATCGCCACCGCCCTCGCAAGTCTGCGTGCCGAAGCCATCTCGCTGGCGAAACTCGGACTTGACGGCACCGTGGAACGGTTCAGGCTGGCCAATCCACAATGGAGCAACGCCGAACTGGAAAACGCTGCAACCGCAAAGTTGCAGCTGCGAGACGTCTTCTTCACGACTTTTCAGGATCGGTTCGACTGGCAAGCGATGCTAGGCCGGGTTCGCTGCCCAGTGTTCCTCGTGACAGGTGATCCGGAGCGAGGCGCCCTGGTGACCGCCGAAGCAGCTGCTGTAGCCAAACGCTGCTGTCCGACCCTTGAAGTCGCCCAGATACCGGATGCTTCCCACAACGTCAATAGCGACCAGTTTGACCAGTACATGCCCGCGATTGTTGGTTTTCTGTCCAGTGTGTACTGATCCGGGCCGGGATCTCCCGGATCGCATTCCACCTCCAGATCAGCACAAACCCCGTCAGGTTTCCACACCATCCACGAAGGCGATGGTTCCCACGGATTTGGCGTGCCGGATTGGCAGGATGGCCTGGTACTCCAGGCCGTAGTACCACGAGACCAGCGTGTCGCGGTCGGGAAACTCGATCACGACCCGCCAGTTCCCGTGTGCATCACCTTCGACTTGGTTGGTGTGACCCCCTCGCACCAGAAACCGGCCCCCATGTTGCTCGATCGTTGCCGGTACCTGCCTCGAATACTCGGCACAGGCCCGTGCATCGTGCACGGTGAATTCGCTGGTCACATGCGCCTTGGCCATGCCGCCTCCTGAACACTGTCGCATCTGCCCGGACCACTGGGCAGTACGGATGCAATCCAGAGACCTGCCCGCACTCGCACGCTCACATTTCACTTAATGTGGACGTACATGGCAGGGGTGCAGTTCGACCAAACAGGTTGCCGTCGGCCTGGGACCCCGATGAAGGTCCAAATGGGCGGTGTCACAACTTGCTCACCAAGAGAACTTGGATGGTGATGGAACCGAGTTCCAACCGGACGCAACCACGAAGTTCACCCGGGCCGAACGGCGCACCACGGGTCTCCGGCCAATGGAATGTCACCGCTTCGCAATGGAGGTTCTGATGACGGCAACCTCAATCCGGCCGAACCCCGGACCAACGCCTGTGATCGTGCCATCGCTGACGGAACATCTCGCGTCCCACGGCTTGCGGGAGTTCACCGATGCACGCAAGCATCGGCGATGGTTGCGCGGAAAGATCGGCCCCGAAAGGTGCTGGACCATCGATTGGTACCGGGGCGTGATTGCCTATGGTGATCCCGAATCGCGTGCTGCGATGTACGACGTGATCGGCGCGCCGGGGGTCTTTGGGCCGGTCGCGTCCGAACGGTACGGTGCGATGCACGCCTCGGCCGCGGTTGTCCTCTCCTTCCTGCCCGC
>BJHB01000322.1:0-4009 GCA_014191415.1 Chloroflexota bacterium | reverse complement strand
GCTTCCGCCATCCCGGCGTGACCGCTAGACACAGGAACGTGCCTTGCAGGTGATTCGAGCAGGCATCGCCCGCCTTCTGGGTGCATTGGGCGTCGGACGTCGTGGGTCGTCTGGCCTCCCGCCAGGGTATGGCCCGGTTCAGCGTGCCTCGGTGACCCGCGACCCGGTCTTCTGGGTCGCCGTCGGCCTCGTCGCCATCTTCCTGGGGGGCTTCGGCCTCACCTCGGCAAGCACCGCGTTCTTCACCTTCACCTCGTGGGTGACCGGCAACGCCTTCCAGTCCGGGACCGTCGCCCTCACCGCCTCGCGCACCTCATCCACCGACCTCGTCGTCGAGAAGCTCCTTCCGGGCGACCTGCTGACCCGGCGCCTCGCGGTGACCAACCCGGCGCCGGGCGTCACCCCGCAGCCAGATACCGACTGCACCCGCACCACCGCCCCGGCCGAGGCATCAGGAGGCGTCACGCCCACGCCGCGTCCCTCCGTCCTCTGCACCGCCTACTACCTCTCCATCGTGCCCAAGTCACTCGACAACGGCACCGCCACGCCGGTCCCGACCCTGTTGGAACACGACCGCGATGGTGGCGTGCACATCGCCATCTTCCGGTGCACCACCGACGAGGCCGGCGTGACCCCCATCGCGTGTCCGGACACCACCGCCGCGTCCGTGCCGGTCTACTTGCACGAGATCTCCGGTGTCACCGGTGGAACCACCCGGATCATGACCACCGGGGCGTCACTGCAGGCGTCGGACCTCAAGGTCGTTGGCACCTCGCTCCGGTTCGTCCCGGGGTCGCGCATCACCAGCATCGCGCCGTCCCGGTCTGGTGCGTTCGTGGCGACCGGCACCTTCGTCGCCGGACAGCCGATCCTGACCGCGCGCAACGACCAATGCAATCCCGAGTACTTCGACTACCCCACACCCGTCGGACTGCTCCGCGCCAACGCAGCGGTGCGGACCGTCGCCGCCCCCACACCGACTGGTGCCGTGGCCAGTGCAACGCCGACCGCGACGGTCACGCCCACGCCCGGTGCGATCCCGACCGTGCCCATCACCGATGCCTGCCCGATGGGTGGCCGTCGCACTGGCCTGCGGACCGCACCGACCCTCATGCAGTCCGATGGCGTCACCATCACCATCCCGGGTGGCGACGGCGTCTCCGGCCTGGCACCGGGCGACACCGACTACCTGTTATTGATCGCCTACCTGCCGTCCACCGCGTCCAACGAGTTCCAGGGGCTTTCACAGAAATACTCGGTGAACCTCAGCGCCGTGCAGCCCGCACCGGACAGCATCAGCGCGCCGCCGGTGCGGACCCCATTCAACACGCGCACCGTCACCCGGACGCCCACCATCACGCCGACCAGCACCCCCGGTAACACCCGGACCCCGACCATCACCCCGACGCCTGACAACATCCCGCCGGTTGTGCAATCGATCGTCCTCGCCAACAGCGCAACCGCGGTCGCCGGCCCTGGCACCACCCTCGCCTTCACCGTCACCTACTCGGAACCGGTGTTCGATGTCGGTGCGTTGGACTTCGAGGTTGTCACCGGGGGTGGCGTCAACGGCACGCCGTCGATCAGTCAGGTCATCGGGATCTCGAACAGCTACAAGGTCACCCTCAACCGCAATGGTGCGACTGGCAACCATGGCGTCTCGGGTAACGCGACCATCGGCCTGAAAGTCAAGCCCAATGGAAGTGCGCGCGATGGCCTCGGCAACAAGGTCGAGTCAAACCTCGTCGCAAGTAGCCAGACCTACAGCCTCGACACGACCGGGCCGACCTACGGCATAACGTACTCGCGCGTCTCACCGTTCAATGCCGGTGCCGTCACCCTCACGCTCACCAGCAACGAGGCACTGTCCGCCCCGCCGAAGATCTCCATCAACCAGCCGGGAAGCACGGACGTCACCAATGCGGTAACGACGGGTGTTGGTGCCTCGAGCAGCACCTTCACCTATTTGTACACGGTCTCTCCCAATGACGGCTCCGCCTACGTCGACGGAACCGCCACCGTCTCGGTGAAGGGCAGTGACGTCGCCGGGAACGAGGGCACCGAGGTCACGGCCGGGGCGACCTTCGCGATCGACACCACCTCGCCAAACGTCACCCTTGCGTATTCCCCGGACCGGCCCGTCAAGGCAGGCACGGCCGTACTGGTAACCGGCAGCTTCAGCGAAGACATGTCAATCCGGCCACAACTTGCCATCAGCGGCAGCAACAACCTCGACGCCACCAACATGCAAGGGACTGGCGGGGCGACGTGGACCTATTCGCACACCGTTGGCGCCGGGGATGGGCCCGCAACCATCGCCGTCACCGGCACCGACCTCGCCGGAAACAACGTGGCGGGGTTCATCAACCCGACCTTCATCGTTGACAACACCGCCCCGGTTGCCGTCATCGACTACAGCCTCAACGGTGGCGATTTCCTCCCTGCAGTCCCGCGCACCGTCCGCGACACCGACACCGTGACGATCCGGGCGACGTTCACCGAGGCGGATTCGCTCGCTAGCGCCCCGTCCATCACCTTCACGCAGGTTGGCAACGTCACGGTTCCGGCGCCTCAACTGATGCAGGCAACCACCGGGTTGCCGCTGGTGTGGACCTACGCCTATGCCATCCCGAACGTGCAGAACGGGACCGTCTCGGCCTCGGTGACCGCCTCGGACCGCGCCTTGAACTCGTCCACGTCAGCCCCCGCCGAAGCCTTCACGATCGTCAATGACCTGATCCCGCCGAAGATCCTCTCCATCATCCGGGCAAACAGCGCTGCGCAACTGACGACCGGCACGCCCGCGCCATCGTTCACCGTCACCTTTGACGAGGACGTCACCGCAACGGCAGCGGCGTTCCAGGTGGTCCCAGGCAGTGGCATCCTCGGCACCCCGCCAACCATCGCGTCGGTTTCCGGTAGCGGCACTACCTGGACGGTCACCCTGGGGTTGTCCGGGACGAAAGGCGACTACGGGAGTGACACAGCTGACAGGGCATCGACCCTTGGCCTGACCGTCAAGACCACCGGCAACGACCGGGTTCGGGACCGGGCCCAGAACCCCATCGGTGACGCCTCGGTGCAAAATGGCGGTGCCAACGAGACCTATTACCTCGATAACACCGCGCCGACCATCGAGAAGGTGGTGGCTGATCCGGGCGGGAGTGCGTCGCGAACCACGACCGGACTCGCGTCATACGCACCAGACGATGTGGCGGCTGCCCTGGGCCTGACCCGTGCCACCACGTCGCTCGCCTACCTCGTGACCTTCACCGAACCGGTCAGTGGGGTCACGCCCTCGACATTCGGTGTCAACACGGGCGCGGGCGTTGGCGGATCGCCAGCGGTCACCACCGTCGCCAGTGCCGACAATAACTTCGGCAAGGTCTATCGCGTGACCGTCGACATCTCGGGCGTCACCGCGGACGGTGGCACAGATCCCGCGGCGGGGGCTATCGACCTCTTGGTCGCTTCCATCAGTGGTGTCCAGGAGCGGGCGGCGACCGGCAACGTCATGTCCAGCAAAGCCATTCCCCCGACCACCGGAGCCAAGCATGTCCTGGACAACGTCGGCCCGACTGCTTCCATCACCTACTCGCCAGCGCGCCCGGTCAAGGCCAACGAGGCCCTGACCATCACTGCCACGTTCAGCGAGACGCTCGGTTCCGCGCCGACGATTGCCTTGGGAACGCCCAATGCGCTGACTGCCACGCCCATGCAGGCTTCCGGCACCGGAGGCAAGGTCTGGACATACCAGCCGGCCATCGGGACCGGCAACGGGCAGGTCGCCGTCACCCTGGCCGGGTCTGACGAGGCCGGCAACCCCCTCGGCAGCGTCACGGGCGCCAGTTTCACGGTCGATAACACCGGCCCGTCGGTCAGTTCGATCGTGCGGGCAAGCAGTGCGGCGGCGCTCACAACGGGTGCGAGTGCGCCGGTCTTCACCGTCACGTTTAACGAGAGCGTTTCGGGCGTCACCACCGCCAACTTCACGGTAAACGCCGGCAGT
>BJHB01000321.1:0-4036 GCA_014191415.1 Chloroflexota bacterium | reverse complement strand
CTGTACGGGCTTGGTGTTCCTGACGGTCTGACTGTCACCGCAAAGCTGACCGCCTCGACATTCACCGTCAGTTCCACGGCGGCAGTTGCTTCGACCACGATCTCCGCGGTTTCCGAGGCAACGCCTACCTCCCTGATCGTCAAGACCTGCGATGCCAACTCGGTCATCAACGGAGTTACGGCGGTAGTTCAGGTGCCGTGCGGTGGCGCGGGTGATAACTCCGTCAACGCTGCGGGCAAGGCCGTTCCGATGGCGGCCAGTTACACGGTGGCCTTCACCGCGGTTGAGCCGGTTGGTGTGACCTTCGCGGGCAACAACGCCGGGGCAGAGCGTTCAAGCCTGGTCCCAGTGGGACAGGCGCGTGATGTCAATGGCAATGTCTTCGCGATGAATGCGCCGCTGGTGCCTGACAACGCGGTTCTCGGCAGCAACGGGTCTGGGGCCAGTCTCCAGGCACGTCGTCGCCAGGGCCGTGGCCAGGGACGCCTGGTCGCGTAGTCCACGCACACTCCTCATCTTTCCACCTGCACATCCGGGCGGGGGTGGTGTCTTCACCACTCCCGCCTTGTGCTGTCCATCGGGTATCGGCCCATGGACTGGACCCGGCCGGTTGACCCAGTTCGCGCGGGCAACCTTTCGCGCGCCGTAACGTCACCATCTTGGGAAGGCAGGCCCTCGGGGGTCTGCACCGGTGCGCGGCCGCATTCGCGCAGACTGACGAATGTCCGGAAGACACTCGCTGCCAGGGACGCATTCGCATCGACACGCCGGTGACCGGAAGGTCAGGCCGGGGCGTGCCGACGTGTCCTCGTGGACGTGGTGGCTAGGCGCGTGCTTCATGGTGGTGCTGCAGGTGACGATGTCCCTGCTCCGTACCCCGCAGGCAATGGCGCAGGGGCAGTCGCCGCCATCAGTTGCCTCAGTCTCGGTTTCGCCGAAGGAGGTGACGCTGGCCCCGGGCGACCCGGCATTCCGGGTGCGCGCGAGGTTGATGGATGCCTCGGGAGCGCCCCTCGAGAATGGCGCGGCGAGCGTCAACTGGACGATCAGGTCGGTGGAGAACACTCCGGCGGGTGGCGACGTCGCGCTGAAGCTGCTGGATTGGATCGACCCGAAACTGACGACGACGGTGGGCGTGCCCGTCAATTCGGTCTTCGGGCGGTGTCCGATCGAGCCGGGGTCCGGGGAGACATGCATCCTGGTGCAGGTGCCACCGAAGGCGCCAACGGGCTTCACGGTGGAGATCGGTGCCTCGGTGCTGAATGCCGATGGCACGCGCGCGCGTGATGCCGTGCGAGTGCGTGTTATCCGGGCGATGCCGGTCGGGTCGCCGACGGTGACGGCGACAGTGCTGACAGCGACCCCGGAACCGACCCTTTCGCCGACCCCGCAACCGACCGCGACGCGGCTTGGGGCGGCCCCGCCGACGCTGACCGTCGCCGCGAAACCGTATGCCATCCCGACGGCGACGTTGCTCCCGAGCAACCGGATCCCGACGGCGACGATCATCCCGGCGGTCGCGACGGTCAAGTCGCTGCTGGACGAGCAGAACGCGAACGCGACCGAGGCGGCGTTCGTGCCGTCACCGACGATCACGGTGACGCCCACGGTGACACCGACCGAGACGGTCACGCCGACCGAGACCGCGACGGCGACCGAGACAGTGACCCCGACGACGACGGCGACGATCACCTCGACGGTGACGCCGACTGACGTTCCGGCGACGGTGACGAAGACCCCGCCCCCGGTGCCGACTGAGGCACCGAAGCCGACCGCGACGCCATCGGGGTTCATCCCGATGTTGCGCGCGCTGACGGCAGGTCAGGCGCTCGAGTGGGTCATCGTGGTGGTTACCGGCACCTTCATGCTGGTGCTGATGGTCGGCTTTGCGGGGATCGTGTGGGACGGTCTCGTCGCCAGCGAGGAAGCGCGTCTGCGCCGGGCGGAGTCGCGCCGGGAGACGCTGCGTGCCCGGCAACGGGTGCTCGAGGCGGCGATGAACGCGGCCTGGCGCTACTGCAGTGAGTGCGGGACGCAGTTCGGGTTGCTGATGCCGGATGAGGTGCTCAGCGAGACGGACATCGTGATGGGGAACTCGCGCCTCGCTCCGCCGCGGGATGTGCTGTCGTGGATCCGGCAGGCGTTTGGCGCACCGGGTTCCAAGCCGAACCGGCAAGTCCAGATGATCACGGTGGCAGCGGTGTACGCGTCGGTCGGGTTGATCATGATCGACAGCATCGGGCCGATCCACGAGGAATGGGGGTGGCTGCTGGGGTACATCGATGACTTCTTCCTGTTCATCTTCTTCCTGGAGTATGCGGCGACGATCTTTGCGGTCCGGAACAAGTGGGGTTTCATCTTCTCCGCATGGGGCATCCTGGACTTCATGGCGATCCTGCCGACGATCCTGTCGGTCTTCAACCTTGAAGTGCTGCGTGTCTTGCGTCTGCTCCGGCTGCTGCGGATGCTCCGGGTCCTGAAGCTGGTGAAGGCGGCGCGTGCCGGCAAGCAGACTGGGCAGTCTTCGTTCATCTCGGATCTGCAGACCTACATGGTGTCGATGTTCTGCGCGGTGATGATCGGGGCGACGCTGGCGTACTTCGCCGAGGAAGGCGCGCCCGAGACGGCAATCCCGAATATCGCGGCAGGCGTCTGGTGGACGGTCAACATCCTTGGTGGGGTGAATGCGCTCGGGCCGGTGACGGCGGTTGGCCAGGGCGTTGGCATCGCGTTCATGTTCGTCAGTCTGGTGCTGATCGCGGCCCTGATGTTCCTGACCGAGCAGTTGGGATCGTCGTCGGCGGATGCTGAGGCGAACCTTGCGCTGGGCGGGGCAGGTGGCCTTTCCATGCGTCACATGCTGATCTACTTCGGCGTGATGCGTGCGGGCGGGAGCGGGTTTGCATTGCCACCTCCGCCACCGTTGCCACCGGGGACCAGGCCCGGCACGAAGCCCCCGCCGCCCCCGCCGCCCCCGCCGTTGCCACCACGGTTCGAGGAACTGCGCCGGTGTCCGGATTGCACCGTGGCCAAGGGCCCGATGCCGACCTGGTACGCCGGTCCGGCGCGGGACTGGCTGGCGCGTCGGACGGCGGCACGCATGACGGACGTGGCACCGAAGTCCGGCGAGGCGCCCATCCTTGCGCCGGTGCCTCCGGGCATCCGGGGACTGATCGTGCGGGCATTCGGCCGGGAGGACACGGCTGCTTACCAGTGGATGCAGATGTTCCTGATGGCGGTTGTCTATGTCTCGGTGGCGGTCTTCCTGCTGGACACGGTGCCGGAGCTGCTTGCCCAGTACGAGCACGAATTCCAGCTGATCGAGGGCGTCACGTCAGTGATCTTCATCGCGGAGTTCGTGTTCACGCTGTACGCGTCGTCGGACCGCAAGGCGTACGTGACCAGTGTGTGGGGGATCATCGACATGCTATCGCTGGTTCCGGCGCTCTTCGGGATCGTCGACACGATGCTGATCCTGCCGGCAGTGCTGGGAGTTGCGGACCTGAGCGGGTTGCGGTTGATGAAGTCGGTGCGACTGCTCCGGGTATTGCGGGTAATCCGGACGCTCAAGGCGCTGCGGTCGCTGAAGTCGGTTTCGCCACTGGGGGATGTCCGTGGAGCGGCGCAGACCTACTTGGTGTTGCTGTTCAGCACGACGGTGATCATCGGAGCAGTCGTGTATGAGGCGGAACTGATGAGTGGCAAGCAGACCTTCACGAGTGCGCTCGAGGGGGTGTGGTGGGCGCTGAACAAGCTTGCGGGGGTGGAGGCCGGGAACACGCCGACGTCGGTCGCGGGGCAGGGCATTGCGTCCGTGGCGGTTTTCGCAGGGATCTCGCTATGGGGGTACCTGGTGTTCGTGATCAGGCTGGCGCTGTATGGGCGTGAGGGCAGCAAGGTGGCGCTGTAGGGCGTTGGGAATAGGGAATTAGGCAGGGAGAGGGGCGGATCGAGCAGGGAGGGGCGGGCAGGGATGCCCGCGGACCAGGATGGGGTGGCGTCTGGGCAGTGAATGTGTGATCTATTCACGGTGTTT
>BJHB01000320.1:0-4056 GCA_014191415.1 Chloroflexota bacterium | reverse complement strand
TCCGGATAAGGGACTGGGGTGTCGTCGGGTCAGTTGTTTCGGCAACCTGTTGCATCGAGGACAGCGAGCCCTATCCAGATCCGACGGTGTGTAGGTTGGCAATCAATTGCGCCCGTTGGCCTGCGCCGCTGCGGTTCATCCGATTGGCGTGGCAGGCGGACCACTCAACGACATTCTGGTTGTCGCTGCATTCCCGACCCCAGAATTGGGCACCACGACTGTGTGTCAGGAATTGCGAGTCACCCGTTCCATAGTTCAGTAGCCCGGGAGAAGGATTCAATGAGCGACCCCGAGATCACGCGTCTAGAAGTCTTGCAGAACAGTGCGCGTGCCGAAGCAAAGTTGAACCCGGACGATGACGCTTGTGTCTGGGTCTACGTGGAAATCCCGCAAGGCAGCCGAAACAAGTACGAATATGATGCAGGCCTCGGAAGGTTGAAACTGGATCGAACCTTGCACTCTTCGGTTCACTATCCGGCTGACTACGGTTTCATACCTGAAACCCATGCCCCTGACGGAGACCACCTCGACGTCCTCGTGATCCTTCAGGAAGGAACTTTCCCCGGCTGTTTCGTCCGCGCCCGGGTTCTTGGTTACTTGGACATGCGAGATGAGAAAGGCGAGGACCAGAAAGTCCTTGCGGTGCCCGCGCAGGATCCCCGGTTCGCTGGAGTCCGCACCCTCGCAGACCTCGCTCCGCATTGGTTGCGGGAAATCGAAGTGTTCTTCGCAACCTACAAGATGCTGGAAGACAAGTCGGTGGAAGTAGGCGGGTGGCAGGGTCGTGACGAGGCTCTGGCGTTGATCGCCGAGTGCCGGATTGCGTACTTCGGTGGAAGCCATCGCATGCCACAACTATAGAAGCAAGAAGAGCCCATGCCCTTCGCTAGGTCATGCGCTCTTCCAGAATATCGGGCCCCAAAGTTGAACTCGATAACGAGCTCATTGGCCTAGAAATGGAGGAATGGCATGTTCGGTAGCATCGGGGTGCCAGTTGCCGAGAACCACACATAAGCAATACAAACCGTCGCGATCAGCACAATGGCGATGGCAATTGCTCCACCAAGCGGATCAGAGTAGGTCTGACGTTCCATAGTGCAATGTCCTTGCGTTGTGGCTTCAGTTCGGTGACCCAATGCTCTGAAAGTAATTCTGGTGGACCACCGGGGACTCGAACCCCGCACCTCCACAATGCCATTGTGGCGCTCTCCCAGATGAGCTAGTGGCCCGCTCGGATCGTCAACGCATGGTTACTGATCCGTGGAGAATCGTACCACGCCGCCCAAGGTCTCGTCCCGGTTCAGTCGCACTAACTAGCCGTGTCTATTGGTTCGACGGAACCGTCAGTGGATTGAATACAGGCGAGCGCTGTCGACAGCGCGAAGTGTTCCTGGGTGCTAGGTGTACGTTTGGTGGCGCTCTTTCCACCTCGAAATGGCGAGGTCGATGAGTTCGGAAATCAAGTCCTGATACAAGACTCCCGACGCCTCCCAAAGCTTTGGGTACATGCTAATGGAGGTGAACCCGGGCATGGTGTTAAGTTCGTTTATGAACCACTTTCCAGTCTGGCGGTCACGGAAGAAGTCGGCGCGCGCGAGACCCGCGCACTCTAGGGCCAGGAATGCACGCACTGCGAGATGTCGCACTTCCGCAGAGTCGGTCGCCGACAGATCAGCGGGAATGTGCAGTCCACTTTTGCCGTCGAGGTACTTCGCCGCGTAGTCATAGAACTCGTTGCTAGGGACAATCTCGCCCGCGATACTCGCCCGGGGATGATGGTTCCCGATCACACTCACTTCTATCTCGCGCGCGTCTATTGCTGGCTCAATGATTGCTTTCTCATCATGGCTGAATGCTTCGGCGAGCGCAGCTACGAGTTCGGCGCGATCGTGCGCCTTGTTAACGCCAATGCTTGAACCCAGGTTGGCAGGTTTGACAAAGCACGGATAGCCAAACACTTCGCTGTCCGCAACAACACGTTCTCGCTCTTCACGCCATTGCCAGCGTCGAAAGCTCCGCCACTCCACCACGGGCAACCCGTGATAAGCGAGGACTTCCTTCATCTTGACCTTATCCATGCCAAGCGCGGAGCCTAGAACGCCAGAACCTACGTATGCGATTCCAGCCAACTCGAGCAACCCTTGGACCGTCCCATCCTCACCGTAAGGCCCATGCAGAACCGGGAAGACGACGTCAACGCCACGCATCTGTTGCGAAGGGCCGTCGAAACCGGTCGCGTGTGCCCCGGATCGCGCGATCGGATACTCATCGTTCTCTGGATCACCGGAGCCAATCTCGGGACTGGCGAACGCCGAACCGGATGCAAGCAAGGAGGCCGATTGGGTCTCGGTCAACCACTTTCCCGCCTTTGAGATTGCCAACGGCACAACCTCAAAGCGTGAATGGTCGATTGCGTTCAGGACACTTTTCGCCGACATGAGACTGACCTCGTGCTCAGCACTCTGACCACCGAATATGACACCTACCCGAATTCGGGGCCGCGCAGTGTCACTGAGTTGCGGGGACTGCCGTGCGGGTCTGGCGTCGGGTTGAGAAGCGATTTCGCTGTCGACGGTGCTGATCTTGGTGAACTCCCAGGCTTCGCCCGTCCGCGAAGAGGGTCGGGGCGTCCCAACTACAACGAATGCACCCGGGTCAGGCAACACCCAGGTGCCAGCAATTCACGTTAGCCGTCAGTAAACAACTTCACATAACTGAAGTAACGTCGCTGACTGAGGTCACCGAGCTCAACTGCCGTTCTGATTGCACACCCATCATCAGTGACATGTGAGCAATTTCCGTACCTGCATTTGCCAATGAAAGCGGCGAACTCAGGGAATAGCTGATCAATGTCACTATCGGAAACGTCCCATAGTGCCAATTGCCGGAGGCCGGGGGTATCAGCCAGGAAGCCTCCATTCTCCAGTGGGAAGAGCTGCGCGAACCGGGTGGTGTGTTTGCCCTTGTTCGTCGATCGGCTAATTTCCCCAACTTTCAACGCAAGCCCGGGTTCAATTGCGTTAAGGAGGGTGCTCTTGCCGACGCCTGATGGTCCGGTAAAGGCAGTCGTTCTGCCCGCAACGGCATCGCGCAGTTCGTCAATGCCTTCCATGGTGGTCGCACTCGTCAGGTGGACGCCATATCCCGCCCGTGCGTACCACCCGAGTTCAGTGACCATGTCGGCATCGATACCGAAGTCGACCTTGTTGAGGCACACCCGGGCCTCGAACCCGGAAGCTGCGCAAGAGGCAAGCAAGCGGTCGACAAATCCCCATCGAGGCAGCGGATGCGCCGCGGACGCCACGACAACGATCTGGTCGAGGTTTGCTACCAGGGTCTGGCCGACCGGGATCTTTCCGTCAGTGACCGCCTGCCGGGTCAAAGCGCGCGTCCTCGGCAAGACCTCGTCAATCACTCCCGCCGGCACCTGAACACCCGAGACGTGGGAAGGTCTAAAACGCACTCTGTCCCCGGCGACAACCGGTTCCACAACCTCTCGCCGTTGAACGTCGTCGACCCTCTGGGCATGGGCGTGGCTCTCTGAAAATACGAAGTTCTTCCGCATCCGATCCCGGACACGACAGCGGTACATCGGTGCTGGCGCAACGTCGTGATCGTGGGGCATGACGTCAAAGTAGCCGCTAGTAGCGCGCAGCACGGTTCCTGTCGTCGCTTCCCCAAGGGTTGCTTCTATATCCCTGAGGTGGGCGGGAATGCGTTCTCGCATCTCCATCCCGCGCGCGAAGCCTGGTTCAGCGCCACGGGGAACGGCACCCGAGCGATCAGTACGCCGAGCAGAACCGTATGTCATATAATCAAGGCTACCACCCTGCCACTGGATCGATCGCCACGCCCAGCTGACGGAACGGTTACGGTCAAGCGGGCCACAGGTCTGTGCTGAGGTACTTGAGTCCGGTGTCGCAGATGACGGTCACGATGACCGTGCCGTCCGCACAAGTACGTGCGAGCTGGAGGGCGGCAGCGACATTTGCCCCGGCGGAGAAACCAGCGAAGACCCCCTCGCGCGTCGCAAGCAAGCGTGCGGTATCAACCGCG
>BJHB01000319.1:0-4059 GCA_014191415.1 Chloroflexota bacterium | reverse complement strand
CCGTATTTGGCTGGTGAGCGTGCCCCGGGCTGGAATGCGCGAGCCCGCGGATGCTTGTTTGGGCTATCCCTATCACATGACCACCGTCACATTTCCCGGGCAACCCTTGAGGGGGTTGCGTACAGGATGCGAACCATTCTGGAACCGATGGAAGACGTTGCGGGACCTGCGCGTGAGATCCGGATTGCAGGGGGCTTCGTGCGTTCCCCGCTATGGATGGCTATCACGGCTTCGGTCCTGAACCGAAACCTCACTCTTGTCGACTCCCCGGAGGCGTCGTCCCTTGGTGCAGCAATTCTGGCCATGCGCGCCACCGGCGATCTTGCATCCCTTGAAGACGCACCTACGATCGCAGACGTTGGAAACGTCTCCCCGACAGTTGGTTGGACGTCATCGTATGACGAACTCTACGCGCAATACGAGTCGCTCTATTCTGTTCTTGCACCGCATTGGGATGCGATCTCCGCATGGCAAGCGTCCCAACCGGCCTGACGGAACTCCGAACGCCGCCAGTCCGGTTGGATCCGGGAGATTAGGCCTAGTTGTGGACTTCCCAAGGCCGGATCAGACGTAGCGCACTCACGATGGCACTCGTCGCTGGCGACCGGTTCAGGGTGTAGAAATGGATGCCTGGTGCGCCGTGACGAAGGAGTTCATCGGCCTGAAGCGCGGTGAACGCCACGGCAAGTTCCACGACTGCATCCGGGTCGGAGGCGCGCACCTGAACTTCACGCATCAGTGAGTCTGGGAACGATGCGCCCGACATCTTGGCAATGCGCGGGATGCTCTCTGCGTTGACCACTGGCATGAGACCGGGAATGATCGGTACCTCGATCCCGAACATTCGAGCCCGCTCGACAAACTGGAAGTACGCCTCGTTGTCGTAGAACAGCTGGGTCACGAGGAACTTCGCACCCGCCTTTACCTTTTTGAAGAGATGCTCCAAATCCATATCGGGATCTTGGCGCCTTCCGGTATTGCCCTCGAAGTGTCCCTCCGGATAACACGCCCCACCAATCGAGAAATCGTAGTTTTCGTGGATGAACTGGATCAGGTCGCTGGCATGAGCGAACCCATCGGGCGCTGGTTCAAAATCCTTGGTGCCCTTAGGCGGATCTCCACGCAGCGCCATCACATTCTCGACACCATGCGAAGCAAGCGTGTCAAGGGTCTCCCGAATTTCGTCACGCGATGCGCCGACACACGTCAGGTGTGCCATCGCCTCGATGCCGAACTCCTCCTTGAGACGGTTGACCGTGTCAATCGTAAGGGCACGTGTGCTACCCCCCGCACCGTAGGTAACAGAGACGTATGCCGGGGATAAAGGCCCTAGGCGCCGGATGGTCTCAAGCAATTGACGCTGCTGTTCCTCAGTCTTCGGTGGGAAGAACTCGAACGAGAAGACCGGATGTGTCGTGTGCAGGATGTCGTGGATTTTCATGCGCCCCCCGAAAATTGCCCTTTGATCTCAGAAACGGTTTAAGGTTCCCTCGGGCGACCATAATAGTGTGCCCGCGCGGGGTCTTGTGCCTAAGTATTCTTCAGATTAGCCCTGTCCAGTCGGAAGTTGTGGATCGGTACCTTGCCCTTTTCAGCCCTCATCTCGCGCTCGCCGGATCGCACCAGCAACGCTTCCGATAACTACCGCCCCAACAGCAGCCACGATAAAGACCAGGGCACCCAGAAGGACGTAACGCGTCTGCTCCCCAAACAGGGTTTGCCAGAAATCGACGGACTGGCCGAAGACCTGATCAACAAAGGCCAGGGCCTCGGGGCCGGCCGACGAACTTGCCACCGAACCGGATGCACTGCCGGCGCGAGGTGCCACGTTTCCAGAGGGTGGGGCTCCGCCGGCGCGAGGAGTGGGGTTCACCGTATTTGGCTTCTGCGGTAACCCGAGCCGAAGTGAGTTCTTCCACTTTGTCTCGAACTGGTCCAGGGTATTGCCGAGCCCCTTCTTCAGGGCGTCGTCGACGGTATTGCCTTCCTTGAAGGCTTCGAGCATTGCCCGAATCTTTTCCGGTGGATATGCCCCGGCCAAGTACTTGACCGCTGAAAGGCTCTCTTCAAGTGCGAGCGCGCGCTCACGGTCAGTGGTCGGCAAGTTGCCCGCAAGGGTCTTGAGGGCAAGGAGCTTGTTGTTCTGCGCGAAATCCGTCAGGACCTTCTGGTTTTCGGCCGGAACGTCCTCGCCGGCTACGTACCTGCTGAATCCCACTGAAAGCCATCTTGGTGGCGGCGAGAACGGGTTTGTCGTCTTCTGGTCGAAGACGGTACGAGCAATCTCCCGGCGCAAGGCCATGAGAGCCTCAGTGGTGTTCGGATCGGAATACAAGACGTAGACGCGCGCCATGCCCGCTCCGACGGCGTATTCGAGCGAACGGCCACTGGTCGCAACGGCACTCGCGTAATCAGGGGCGCGCACGTAGGCGTACAAGCTGATAGGACGATCGGGCACAAGGCCGAATTCCTGTTCCAACCGGCCAAGGGTTCGGGTTGCCTCGTCAAGGACTGCCTGCCCGGTGTTCGCGTCGGTGCTATGCCAGTGTGCGGTCACCTTGCCTGACTTGACCTCGCGCCAGTCGAACCGGGTGTCGTTGTATGTCACCGACTGTTCAGGGGTCGTAATCTTGACCCCGGATCGAGTTTCGATCTGGAATTGATATCGGACCTCGGCGCCCGGAAGCAGTACACGACTGACCCGCCATCGGTAAACCGCAGATACGACGGCACCGGGTTGGAAAGACGGAACACCAGTGTTCTGCACGGCAGAGTCATCAACCCGGTACAAGAGCAAGACTGAAGTGAGGGGGTCATCCGGCCGGACACTGCGAGCCCTGACGAGGAAACGGATTTCATTCCCGAACTCGACCTCTGCCAACGCCGGGTCAGATTCGACTATGCTGTCCGCGTGCGCAACTGAAACACCGAACCCGTAACCCGTAAGGGAGTTTTCCCGCCCCAAAAATGAGATCAAGGCAAGAACAGATATGATCCGGCGCATCTGGTGCGAGAGAGAATTACGGCGCGCGTTCCCCAATCGAGTTCCCGCTAGAATCCTCCATAATGGAACACACATCGATCGTAGTGGATACTGGATGTGTGGCATTATGGGCCTCTCCGAGCTCCGGCCAATCGTGGTCCAAGGGCGTTTGCGGGAGCATTTCATAACCAATGCTCCGGTAGGGCCGGTCTGTCTCGCCTAGTATTATGCCGTTGCAAGTGAAAGTCTGCGTTTCGATGGACGTGAGCAGAATTAGCCGCCTAGTTGCCGCGGTTGGTGCCAGCATGGCTCTGTTGTTTGCATCGTCTGGGACGGTCGGAGCTGAGGGTTGGTGGGGCCAGACGATCCGGCCGGCGGAGTTCTGGTCGGGTCCTGACGCTACGGCTCGACTGTTCGGGCAGCTTCCACGAGGCACCTACGTGCTCGTCGAAAACGTCGATGCAAATACTGGCACTACCCGGCTGTTTGCACGTGAGGCCGGTGAGCAGAACTTTGGATACATCGAGGCGGTGACATTGAACCCGACCGATGCGCCTCCAGGTGAGGTTCGATCGTCTACAGCGTCGGGTGCATTTCGCCCTTTCTGGGCCGCGACCATTGAAGTCACTGAACTCTCGAATGGGAGGAAGAACGGGTCGGAGGTTATAGCGACCCTGCCCCAGTTCGCCAAGGTCATGGTTCTGGGTGAACCCGGTGACGGTACGTACTACGTCCAGGACGCCCGCACCGCGCGAGTTGGAACTGTCGATGGCTCCAAGGTCGGGCCGGGTTCGGCGCCAACGCCTGAAGATGAAGTGATCTGGTCGTCGCCCGCGTTCGCGACCATCCCAGACGGCCATCGGCCGTGGTGGGTCGTGGCAACGCGTGCGTCCAACCTCTGGAGCGCAGCTACCGGCGGAGCGAGTTTCGGCCCAGTCAAGGTAGGCGACCGCTTCATCGTGATGGAGCCCAAAGCCGGAGCCCGCTTGACCATTTTCAATCCTGTCACACGGAACTTTGCCTACATTGACCTCGATGCGGTCACGGAAGCCGGTGCGCCAAAGGCTGCGACGGTT
>BJHB01000318.1:0-4095 GCA_014191415.1 Chloroflexota bacterium | reverse complement strand
CGGCGCGCGGCCTCACGGTCAAAGACGACTCCCAAACCCGGAGCGGTTGGGGGCAACAGGTAGCCATCTTCCCATGTCATTTGTCCGGGAACTGCGTTTGACATGGACTTTCCGGGAAGCTGCGGCTGTTCCATGACACCCACATTGCTGGTTGCCAGGTTCAGGTGCAGGCAGGCCGCGGATGAGATCGGTCCCAGAGGGTTATGCGTTGCCAACTTGATGTAGTGGGTTTCGCACCAGCCTGCGATTTTGCGAGCCTCGCTGATCCCGCCGGCGATGCACAGATCGATGCGCGCGTAGTCGATAAGGTCCTCGTCAATGAATTGGCGGAACTCCCACTTGGACGCGAATTGTTCACCGGCGGCGAGTGGAACACGGGTCTGTTGGCGCAAGTGGCGGAAGGAATTCGGACCCTCGCTACG
Organism: Chloroflexota bacterium; assembly: GCA_014191415.1. Taxonomy (GTDB): domain Bacteria; phylum Chloroflexota; class UBA11872; order UBA12225; family UBA12225; genus UBA12225. The sequence goes on along the minus strand of BJHB01000318.1, from coordinate 3,673 downwards.
GATCGGATCCTCGATGAAGAATGGGCGGTATTGCTCCACCTGACTGCAGAACTGGATCGCATCTGCCGGATCCAGGCGAGTGTGGATGTCGAAGCAGATCTCAACCTTGTCCCCAAGGGCATCCCGAACGGCCTCGAACATCCTGAGGGAACCCCGCATGGCCTCGGCGGGTTCGAATCGTCCGTCGGGATCATGGTTGGGACTGAACCTCACGAACTTCCATCCCAGTTCATGTGCCGCCACGCATCGTTCCACCAGTTCCTCGGGGGTGCGACCACCAAGATGCGGGTAGCAGACAACCTTGTCGCGAACCCGGCCACCGAGAAGTTGGTAGACCGGAACGCCAAGTGCCTTGCCCATGATGTCCCACAGCGCGATGTCTATCGCTGCGAGCGCACTGCCCGCAATCCGGTCATGCGGGAAGAAGAACCCACGGGAAAGCGTCTGCCAGTGGTGTTCGATCCGCATCGGATCCTCACCGATAAGCAGTGGCTTGTAGTCCTCGATCACGGCGGCGATTGCGCCGGCACGGCGTGTGAGCCCCGCCTCCCCGACACCCCAGATACCTTCATCGGTATCGACGACCACGAAGACGCAGTTGCGTCCATCCTCAACGGGCAGGCATTCGATGTTGGTGATCTTCACGCAAGCAGTCCCTTCCGCTGGTCGTGTCGCAGGGTTGGTGCAAGGAAAGGTGGGGAAGTCAACGGTGGGTCACTCGTACCCGTAGGTCCTTGGAAGGTTGACGTCGGTACCGGCAATGCTGGCGATCAAGTCACCGGAATCGTCATATCGGCAAGTGAACGCTGCGGGGCGGGGCGTGGCCTCGAACGCCTCGAGAAGCGCGCTTCCTATTTGAAACAGAGGTCCCATGTACTCACCAAAGTGTTCGGCGATGATGGTGTCGGCTGCATACTTCTTCCAGGTCTTGCCCTCGGATATCGTCGAACCAGAAAGCCCGCCGGTTCCGACCGGGTCCAGACTAATGCGCAGTCCGTAGTTGTATCGCTTCAGATCGGCACGGTCGAGCATGTAGGCACACGCCATCGCCTGCTGGCCGTAGTTGCGCGGTGCGCCTCCGCCGAGGGTCACGATCCCAGCGCGCCCGCCAGCATCTTCAAGCGCAGCGTTGAGGGCAACCATGTCAAGGATTTCCCTCACGGGGTCGATGATGATCTTCCGGCCGGTCCGCTTGCGGTAGTGCGCGAGGTCACTGGTGATGTCGCCATCACCCGGGCTTGGGCAGAAGATCGGGATGCCAAGCCGTGCCGCGGTTGTAAGCATCCCGTCAGCACCCATGTGCTTGGAGGTCTGGAGCCACGTCCCAAACCGGTAGAAATATTCACTTGACGTGTATGTCCGGTCATCGCGAAGGGTCTCGGCGAAGTCGTGGACCACTTCGTCGTTGGTGTTCAGTTCCTGCTCGTCGCCGTATACATTCCAGTAACGGTTGATATCCAGACGCTGCAATTCATTGTCGTTGGCGGATTCTTCCCCGTGATAGTGGCGCAGGCCGCGAACTTCAGTCAGATCGTGCGTGAGCTGTGCGGGGGTTGTGACCAGGACATCGAAGGCCCGCATGCGCATCATGGCGCACAGGGTTTCACCAAGCCCGAACGGCACATACGCACCGGCGATCGCGAGCCAGGCCGCTTGGTTGGTGCGCGATAGCATGTGCTCCCAGTTCAAGTAGACCTCGGACAAGGTTCGCAACGGGCCGCCGGCACCATGAGCCACCACGAATAGTTCACGCGCGCTCATCCGTGCAGTTGGCAGCAGGCGAGTAACGGGCTTGCGGAAGTAGGGCGCGCGCGTCTCCGTGTAAGCCTGATCGGAGAGGTCGCCCGCAAGGCGGGGGGAGGGGGTTTCAGACGTCATGGGTGCGAGTGTAGCGATTGAAGACTAACCCGCAGGAACTTCCACGAGGCGTCCCTCTGGGAACAAGGCATGGTGACCCAAGACAGCGGTCCAACGTCGCATTACCTCAAGACCACGGGTTGTTGGGAGAGAGAAACGTGTCAGGGTGCAGCGACCTCAGAGCGCAAGAATAGGCGCTTGGTCAAGGTCGGCAAGCCAGGCATTGGCTACGGCATCACTTGGCATGCGCCAGTCCCCACGAGGCGAAAGCGCAATTGACAGCACCTTCGGTCCATCGGGCGTGGCGTCCCGTTTCCATTGCGCCCCGAAAAACCGCCTGATGAACACGCGCAACCACTTTCGGATCGTTTCGGGCGGATAGGTCCCCGCGAACGCGATCTGCCCGAGTGCAAATATCCTCGACGGGCGCGCGCCGTCGCCGACAAAGGCATTCAGGAAGAAGTCGTGGAGGACAAAAGGCCCGACTGTCTCTTCGGTCAGTTGCACGATCCTCCCATCGGCACCTGTCGGCACGAGTTCGGGAGTGATCGGGGCCTCCAGCACCCGGTCAAGGGCTTGCCTGAGTGCCTCCGGGTCGCCGGCCGACCAAGTCGCCACCCGCTCATCGGCGACCCACCGGATCACTGCCGAGACCAAGGTTTTTGGAACGCCACAGTTGACGTCATACAGACCCGTCTGGTCACCGGCGTATGTGCTCCAACCCAGTGCCTTCTCGCTCAGGTCACCGGTGCCAACCTCGATGGCGCGTTCCCGATTGGCTCTCGTAAGGACGCGCAACTTGCGAACCCTCGCCTGCACGTTCTCCAGTTCCACGTCGGCAAGGTCTGCATTAGCCCCGAGGAACACCACGAACTCGTCCGCCTGGGGATCGGATCCTTGAAGATCAGTGCCTTCCCGTTGCCCTATCCATGCAGCATATGCCAGAATTGCCGGGTGTCCTTGCGCTTGCAGGATATGGAAGCATTCCGGTCCGATCGGCTCCTCAGCAAACGACGCCCCAAGCGCAAGCGCGAGATCGTGTCCGGCAGTCCGCGTTTGCACGGAGGTTCCCCATCCGGGCATCGAGACGCAAGTCAGATTTGTCCTCGGCAAACCCATTTGATCGAGGGCGTTCGCACAGGCAAGCGCTGCGAGGGTGGAGTCCCGTCCGCCAGACAAGGCAAGAACCAGACGGTCATTTCCGAAGTGGCGCATGCGAGTCATGAGCGCATTGGTCTGGATTTCAAAGACTTCCCAACACCGCGTCGCTCGGGTCACAGGGTCCGCCGGGACGAACGGGTATGGATCCACCGCTCGCATCAGTGGCAAGGCCACGCCGTCCACGGGCATCGCAAAGCGAACGTGACGGAATGCGCCAACCCTCCCTGCCTGTCCCTGTCCGGAAGGTTCAACCTGCCCAGACACATCAATCGCGTTATCGCCAAAGGTGCCGGTGCGCGCGCGGTCACGGCGCAAGGCATCGAGATCAATGTCGGAAACCAGCAGTTGAGGAGTACGCGCAAACCGAACCGATTCGGCCAAGGCCTTTCCGTTCTCGTAGATGAGCGCGTGCGCGTCGAACGCGAGGTCAGATGACGACTCACCGGGGCCGGCTGCCGTGTAGACATACCCGCACTTGTTCGGCGCGCTTTGCTTCCAGCAGACGTGCCGCCTCGCTTCGCCCTTCCCAAGGGAAAATGGACTGCCCGACATGTTCCCGATTACAAGTGCGCCAGCCGACGCCTGTCGTGATGCCGGTGAGATGGCAACCCATGCGTCCTCGCACACCTCGACCCCGATCAGGACCGGAGATACC
>BJHB01000317.1:0-4141 GCA_014191415.1 Chloroflexota bacterium | reverse complement strand
GCTTTGCGGGCAGAACAGCTGCAGGTGCTCGATGTCCATGATCGGTGACCGTCGCCCAAGCACCCGGTTCAGCCAGAACCGCCGGTCATGCACCACCACCATGAACGCCCCACCCGGTTTCAATGTTGCCCAGACACTGCGTGCCAGTGCCAAGGGATCGGGCACGTGTTCCATCGTCTGGAAGCAGGTCACCAGCCGGAACCGCTCATCGCCGAACATCCCGTCCCGGAAGACCTCCGGGATGATCAGTCCGCGCACCTCCGGGCGAGCCATCGCCACCGGGGCCTCCGATGGTTCGACACCCCGGACATTGGTCCATCCCCGCGCCAACAGTTCCGCAAGGAATGACCCGGTCCCCGTCCCGATGTCAAGCGCCCCATCGCGGTCTGGCATCTGCCCGGCAATGCCGTCAACCAGTCCGGCATAGGTCCGTGCCGCCGCATCTCCAGCATCGGCGGTATCGAATGACGCCGATCGGTACAGGTTTGCCAGATCCTCCGGGGTCGGTGCCGGCGTCGCAAACAGCACGCCACAGCCCCGGCACTCCACCATGCGCAGGTTCATGGCGTCCGGTTCCTTGCGCGAGGCAAACGCAAACGCGTCCAGGTTCGCGCCATCAAGCCGTTCAGGCATGACCTCTGTCACCGGCGTCGGTACCTGACAGACAGGACACAATCTTGGCAGCGTGCGGATCACGGCCACATCCCCACCGTCATCGCATCAGGTCTCCCGCCGGCCGTACCTCGCCACGGGTCACGATTGCCCGGCGGATATACCGGGGACGCGCCTTCACCTCGGTGAAGATTCGGCCGATGTACTCGCCAAGCAGTGCCACCGCGAACAGGTTGAGGCTGCCAAAGAACAGGATGGTCAGGATGACCGTGGTGATGCCCGGTGCCACCCACTCGGGGAAGAACAGCCGGAAGAGCGCCTGCGCCACTGCCACCACCATCGTCAGGCCGAACAGCATCGTCGCGACAAAGAGCAACACGTTCAGTGGTGTCTCACTGAACGAGAGGATGCCCCGCTTCGCCCACCCGATATTCCGGAGCAGGTTGTTCGTGGACCGCCCGAACATCCGTTCCGGGCGCACGTAGTCCACCCCCGTCTGACGGAAGCCGGCAAAGGCCCGGATACCCCGCAGGAAGAGGTCGCGTTCCGGAAAGTCCAGCACCGCCACCATCACCCGCCGGTCCATGAGGGCGAAGTCGCCGGCATCGTGCGGAATCGTCAAGTACGAGAAGGCATCGAAAACCCGGTAGAACGCCTTGTACGCCACCTGCATGTACCACGGCGCCTCGCGCTTCACCCGGCGCCCGAAGACCACGTCGTACCCCTCACGCCACTTTGCCACGAACTCCGCGATGATCTCCGGCGGGTCCTGCAGGTCGCCATCCAGGAGCACGCACGCGTTCTTCGTCGCAATCTCCATGCCGCTGCGGAAGGCAGCCTGCGACCCGAAGTTGCGTGAATGCGAGATGCCGATCACCCGGTGGTCGTCGCGACTGATCCCCTGGATCACCGCTTCACTGTCATCCGGACTGCAATCGTTGACGAAGATGATCTCGTAGTCGATGTTCAGCGTGGCAAAGGTGTCCCGCAGCCGGGCATGCATGATCGGGATCGCCTGGGCATCGCGGTAGCACGCGATGATCGCCGTCACGCTATGGCGCGTGTCCAGTCCGAACCGCTTCGATGACCGTTCGTACGCGTCCGGATCCGGGAGGAACGCAAACCATTCCCGGGTGGAGGCCAGGCCATCCGCCAATGCAGTGCGCGGTTCCCATCCAATCAGTTCCCGGGCCCGGGAGACATTCGCGAACCAGTCGGTCACATCCCATGCCCGCGGCGCAAGCGCGAATTCCGGTGAGGCCTCAAGTCCGAACATCCCCTGGGCAACCGACGCCAGGTCACGGATCGTCGTCTTGACGCCGGTGCCGATATTCACGGATGTACCGTGCACCTCCGGGCGCATCGAAAGGGCGGCCCGCACGAAGGCTTCGCAGACATCATCGACGGGAATGAAGTCGCGCGAGATGTCGGGATTGACGAACGGCGGGTAGCGGCCCGCAAGTCCCGCGCGCAGCAGGGTCGGGATCAGGCGCGATGAATCCTCCATCGGCCCATATACCGAGTAGATGCGCAGGTTGATCCCGGGAAACCCCCGGTGCCGACCGTGGTAATGCAGGAAGTGCGCCGCCGATGCCTTGGAGACGGCGTAGTCGCTGTTCGGCGCAAGGAAGCCATCCTCGGGTGTCCCGGCGGCGTTCGTGCCGTATTCCGACGAACTGCCCGCGTGCACGTACGCCACGATTCCCTGCGGTGCCGACGCCAGTTTCGCTACCAGCCGCTGCGTCAGGGTCAGGTTTGTCTCGTAGATCCGGTCACTCTCGCCCTCGAACGAATACGCACCATAGGCAAGGCAGTTGAGGACCGTGCGCGGGCGGACCGCAGACAGCACGGCATCGAGGTTCGCCTCGATCAGCAGGTCGGTCACACGCACCTGTTCGGGAGGCACTCCATCCAGACGCCACGCCGGCAACCGCCGTGCCGTGCCGGTGACATCCTTGCGGACCGCCCGGATCCGGTTCATCAGATTTGCCCCGACGAACCCGCTCGCCCCCAGGATCAGGATTGGCCCTTGCAGTCGGGCAATCTCCGCCCCCGCATCCCAGGTGGTCATGGTGCGTCACCTGCGCCGGGAAGTGGTCCGTGGGACGATTCCCTCTTCTCCCGCGGCGTGGGGGCAAGGGCTGATCCGCAGCTATCAATCAGTGCCAGCATCGACGCCACGTCGAGGCCGCACTCGGCACGATGCCACGACTGCGACCCATACCGGCCCGACGGGTATCCCAGCGCATGGCGGTGCGCAAACGATCTGGGCATCACTCCCGCCGTCAGCAGCGCTGTTGCCACCATCTGCCCGACGCCACCATGCGCAACGTGTTCCTCGGCGACAATCAACCTGCCGGATGCACGCACGTCATCCAGAAAGGCTTCCGGCAGCCCCCCGAATGGCAGTTCAGCCACCACCCACAGGCGCGGGCGTTGCGCCAATGGCAGGTCGCGCATTCCCCGGAGAAGCATCCCGGCAAGGGGACCGCATACCAAAAGCGTCGCACCCTGACCGTCCAGCACGCGGCGCCACGGTGCGAAACCGGGCACCACCGCATCACCCTCCTCGGGAAGGCCGAGTCGCAGGTAGACCGGTCCCGGGTGCGCCGACGCGCGCGCAACGACCTCGGCCACATCATCCCCGAACGCTGGCACCATCACCGTCATGCCACCAAGCGTCAACAGGGTGCCGTAGTCCTCGAGTGCATGGTGGGTCGCCCCCATCACCCCGTACCCGTACCCACCGCCGTTCCCGACCAAGCGGACCGGCAGATGGTGGAGGCAGACGTCATTCCGGATCTGCTCGAACGGACGCGCATAGATGAACGGGGCAATGCTATATGCCCAGGGGCGCAGTCCGGACCGAGCCAGCCCAGCCGCCATGGACACCATCTGTTGTTCGGCAACACCCACATTGATGAAGCGGTCACCGAGCGCCTCGCGCACCGGCTCGAGTGCCTTATAGCCAAGGTCACCCGTCAGGAACACTGTCGAAGGTTCGGCCGCACCGGTCGCAACAATCGCCGAACTGAACCGGTTCCTCACTGCGCAATCCCATCGCGAGCGACACTGCACGCCGCTTCACGCGCATCGATCTCGGCGATGGCCTGCGCATACTGGGCATCGGTGAGCGGCAGGTAGTGCCACTCCATCCGGTTCTCCATGAATGACACCCCGTGTCCCTTGACCGTCCGCGCCACGATCACCCGGAGCCCATCACCCTTGACCGAGAGGGCGTGCCGCAGCGCCACCGGGTCGTGCCCATCCACTTCCTCCACGTCCGCTCCAAACGCGCGAAACTTGTCGGCCAATGGCTCGATGTCGGCCACCTCACGGGTGGAACCAAACCCCTGGAGGCCGTTCGCGTCGATGACGACGGTCAAGTTTGCAAGGCGATGATGCGTTGCGAAGATCAAGGCCTCCCACGACGAGCCCTCATTCCACTCCCCATCCGACGTGAGGCAGAAGACCCGCCCCGCCTCGCCTTGCAACCGGAACCCTAGCGCCAGTCCCCCCGCACATCCGA
>BJHB01000316.1:0-4154 GCA_014191415.1 Chloroflexota bacterium | reverse complement strand
TTCGCGCCCACTGGTCGTCGGCCCCGGGCCCTCCGCCGCCAGTGGAAATATCCAGGAAATCAGACACGACCACTACCATTGATCTTTGCGTCACTGTCGCGAACGACTGGTCGAGCAACGTGGCCAAGTTGGTCACCGGGTGACGTGCGTCCGGGGTATTCCGGTGACCGGGGGTCCTAAGCAGTCCGCATGCAATCGCGACCGCGCGTTGCAGGAGGCGGAGTGCGTGGGTCCGGCCCGCGCCAGCACTGACGCGCGTTGCGGGACGGCGGTGCACCCGTGGTGCTCCATCGAACCATGCCATGATGCGGCGCTTTGTCGTGCCTTGCGCACGCCGACTATCTGCTCGGCCACGAACGGATCCCTGGGGTCTCGGTGGAGACCCGGTGTAGAGCAACGCGCCGACGCGGTCACCACGCGCGGTCAGGAGTCGTACCAGCGTCCCGGAGATCGTAAGCGCGCGCGAAGATTTTGTCTCCGTCCCGCTACCGAAAACCATCGACCCGGAAAGGTCAAGCACCAGCCACGCGCTGATGTCGCGGTCCTCATAGAACCTCCGGACGTGCGGGGTCCCTGTCCGTGCAGTGACGTTCCAGTCCAGGCTGCGCACGTCGTCGCCGGGTGCATATGGGCGCAAATCTGCGAGGTCGAGCCCGGGACCGAAGGCGGCCGTCGGGTGCTCCCCTTGGCGCAGCCCGTCGAGTTTCCGCACCACAGACACATCAAGGCGACGCAACAGGCGCTCAACTTCGCCCGGCGCGCTGGTCGGTACGCTGCGTTCGATTGCCGATGGCGCGGTTGCATTGCGTCGCCACCACCGCCATGCGGGTTTCACGACCCGCCCCGTCGTCCGAATGGCCACCAGCGACGCCGAGGTGCGGGAGCGTCCTGCCCCAGGTTTGCTGCCAGGATCCGTTCAGTTCTCTCGGCCGGTCCGCGACTTTCCCCGGGGTAGCCGAGGTGCGGGGGAGGCACCTTTTCCAGGATCTGCGTCACGATGTCCGAGACTGCGACATCCTCGGCCAGTGCTTCGTATGAGAGGACCAACCGGTGGCGCAGGATGTCTGGCGCCAATGTCCAGAGGTCTTCCGGGAGGGCATACGACCGCCCACGCAGCAGCGCGAGTGCCCGCGCACTCGTGATCATGTTGATCGATGCGCGTGGGCTCGCCCCGAAGGTAATGAACCGCCGGAGGTGCGTCAGGTCGAACAATTCGGGATTTCTGGTGGCGGTCACGATCTGTACGGCATATTCATGCAGCTTCGTATCGATCGTGATCCGGTCGGCCTCGGCCTGCCACCATCGCAGGCGTTCAGGGGTCAGACGCTCCCTGACCTTGGCGGAGGTGCCTGTGACCCGGGCCACGATTTCCAGTTCGTCCTGCAGGCTCGGGTAGCCAACAATCGTCTTGAACATGAACCGGTCAACCTGTGCCTCAGGCAACGCGTACGTCCCGTCATGTTCGATCGGATTCTGCGTCGCCAGCACGAGGAACGGATCCGGCACCGCATATGACGTCCCGCCGATGGTCACCTGGCGTTCCTGCATGACCTCAAGAAGCGCACTCTGGACCTTTGCCGGAGCACGGTTGATCTCGTCCGCGAGCAGGAGGTTTGCGAAGACTGGCCCAAGTTCGACCCCGAAGTCCCCGGTGGCTTGCCGGTAGATTCGGGTGCCCACCAAGTCGGCCGGAACAAGATCAGGGGTGAACTGGATGCGCCGGAACGTGCCTCCAACCACCTCGGCGATCGTCTTGACCGCGAGGGTCTTTGCCAGACCGGGAACTCCCTCCAACAGGATGTGGCCGCGGGCCAGCAGCGCAACAAGCAACCGTTCAATCAAGGTGTCCTGACCGACAATCACCTGCTTGACTTCGCTGAAGACCCGTTTGAGCTCGTCGGACCCGCCGACACGGTCTTCAACCCGGGACTCGGACGCAATCGCCAAGGCCGTCACCCTCCATGATCCCGGTGCGTGCCGGTCCACCATGCCGGCAACAATTCCGTGCCGGCTTTCTAACAGTACCGTTCCCGGCGTCCGTACTCGCGGATTACGCCGTAGTGTCGAACTTCCAGTACTTCATCGCGGTCCCACCCATCAACGCTGAACGCAGGTGGGAATCGGCAATCGAGATGTGCGTGCGCCCGAAAGTGATCGCATTCCCGTACCCCTCGCGACCGCTTACAGGCGGGAAGTCCGACCCCCACATCATTCGTTCCGGGCCGTAGGCCTTTAGCGCCATGTCAACGAACCGCAGCGTATCGAAGTACGGGGACCATGGCGATGTCGTGAAACCGTAGAAGCCGCTGACCTTGAGCACCGTATTGTCGAAGGCACTCAGGGCCAGCGCACGCTGGTACGTCGGGTAGGGGGCATCCTCACGCGGGTTCGGATGAGACAGGTGTTCCACGTGCAGGCGTGCCTTGGTGAACCGCCGGACCGTCGCGACCATCTCATCTGATGCAAGGTGGGCCAGCGTCCCGGCCATCGTGATGTTCAGTCCAAGATCGTTCGCCTTCTCCCAGAGGGCAATCGCACCCGGGATGCCCGCGAAAAGATCGGCCAGGTAGAGGCGTATTCCCTGGACAGCCGGGTGGGTTCCCACGATTGCCTCAAGGGTTGCGGTCGCATGCGGGTCTTCGGGATTGACCAGGCAGGCGATCGCGAATCGGCCGGGATGCCGTCGGGCGCAGTCGATGAGGTAGTCGTTGTCAAACATGCCCATGTGCTGCACCAGGACGGCGTGGTCAACCCCGTGATGCCCCATCTGGTCGATCAGGCTTTCAACTGGTTCGTACTTCGTGAGCCCTGCGTGGACATGGGTGTCGACGGTCGGTCCGTGGGAAGGGGTTGGCATGGCTTGGTGATCCTTTCGGCCTCGTGTCGCCCGGTATGTTGCCCGAGACGATACCCGTCACGTTGACTGGCTTGGGTGAGCCAGGGAAATGCCGGTCGGGCCTTTCACGGCCACTTAGGGTGCCGTATCGACTGGTCCATGGATTGCAGTGAGGTGCCACAGGTCCGGGTGGTTCAGGGGCGGTGATGGCGGACCCTGCCAAGGGAGCTGCCCCCCTTGCAGGATGGTCATGGCCGGACCGATGTGGTCGCGCAGTCGAGCAAGGGCATCGGTATTCCTCGCCCGAAGCGGGACGAGAAGCAGTCGGGGGTTCCCCGACGGATCATCCAGTGAGTTCAGTTCCTCAGATGTCGCGCGTGCGATCCACTCGTCAATCGCCCGGATATCCGGGACTACGGTGATGTCCATGGTTCTGGTGCACGCCCGGATTGCGAGTGGGTGTGTGGAAGTTGACGTAACCGTCGGTGACCAGGTCGGACTTGGCACCGGTCCGACGAATGTCACGGTGATTTGCTTCGCTCCCGTTGGCGGACACGTTCTTCCAGAGGCTGGACCTTGTCCAGAAATCGACACCTGCCATGCCTGGCCACTTCCCATTGGCAGGACGGGAACCGCGTACCTCGACGCCTCCGTCGTGATCCCGTCCATCGAGAATGAGTGTGGCGTGTTCTCAGGTTTCAGGACCGCACCCGTCGGGTATCGATGCAGCAGCCGTGCCAGTCCATTTCCCGCCGCTTCCGAGTTTGACGGAATGACGACCGTATCGATTGCACGGTCCCATGGCCGCAGCGAAACACCGACGGCGTGCGCCGCACCCTCGATTGTCGGGCCGCCGCCGATCACCATCCTCGGTCCGCCGGGGATCGCAATCATTGCCATAACCGCGTCCGGCGTGCCGTCGAAGTGCGGGATGACAAGTCGTTCCCCCATGGCACTGGCCCCCGTCGCCGGTGCCAGCGGCCCGTTCGTTGAGGCACGGGCAGTGCGGGTGTTTCCCAGTTCCGGCATGGCAATCATGAGGATTGCGACGATGCACAGGGTGATTGCGCCAGTGCGCCAACCGATCTGCAGTCCATCCACCTGGCGTGTCGCCGATTGGCGTGGGGTCATCTCTGCAACGACGCCGAGAAGGACCAGCCCTAGGAGATAGACGGTCACCCAGACTGGCGACCACGGCGTTGATGGCATCGCGGCGCCGGGGAGCGATGCGCTCCATTCCACGAGCCTGATCAGAAGTGTGGTCGGGGTCCACGCGGTGACCGCAAGGACCGTCATGAGCGCGTCGTTGATCGCCCCC
>BJHB01000315.1:0-4160 GCA_014191415.1 Chloroflexota bacterium | reverse complement strand
CACAATCGGTCAGCTCCTGACCCACACCTCGGGCCTGCCCGCGCACGTACAGTTCTGGCAGACGGCAACTTGCGCCTCGGACGTCCGGCGTGCCGTACTTGCAACTCACCCGGCCACCGCCCCTGATCTCGAAGTCGTGTACTCGGACCTGGGGTTCATGACCCTCGCATTCATCCTTGAGGAAGTCACGGGACTTAGCATGGATAGACTCGCAGCGAAAAACCTTTTTGAACCCCTTGGGCTCAAAGGGACCGGCTTCTGCCCTGAGCAAGGTGCACCGTGCGTCGCCACCGAGGTCGTCGCGGAAAGAGGTGGAACGGTAGTTGGAACCGTTCACGACGAGAATGCACACGCCCTGAACGGCGTTGCCGGACACGCCGGACTGTTCGCCCCAATCGGAGACGTTGCCCGACTAGCGATGATGTGGGCGCGTGAAGGCACCGTTGACGGCGTTCGATGCCTGAGTAGGGCTTCGGTGACGGCGGCAACCAGGGATCACACCTCGTGGATCAGCCCACGTTCGGCGCGGGGCCTCGGGTGGGTCCGTAGCCCTAACGCGTTCTGGGCTCCCGCGGACCTCGCGTCACCCGGGTCGTACGGCCATACCGGTTTCACTGGCACTTCCGTCTTGATTGACCCAGAACTTGACGCATGGGTTGTACTACTTACAAATCGGGTCCACCCAACCCGCCACGGTGACAGCCCAACACGCATACGCGCTCTGCGGGCAGCGGTACAAAACGCATCTATTGCCGCACTCGTCAACTAGGCCAAAGGTTCTCGAAGAACAATGCCCATTCCCGCAACCCTACGCGTCGTGCCCGCTCATACGGACACCCGAGTCCCGTAGGCGTCGCAACTGCACGTCAGGCCTATCGGCAATCCGGCGGCTCGACCGGTCATCATTCGGCCAGCTAAATCCCTCGGACATCACCACCCCGGCCTCGACGAGCAGCGTGGTGCACATGTCTACATCATCGACGTGGACATACTCGGCGCCAATGCCGCCATCTGGCGTCTGGTTGTGGTAGTTCCCCAGTGGCACGCACACCGCGCCAGTCGTGTATCCCGCAACAACGTAGGCCGTCGCCTCACAGATGCCACCGCTCATCAGTTGGCGTTGGACCCTGAAATCGACATCGCGCCCACGAATGCGATCGCGGGCGGCACGGAGGACTGCGTCCCCTTCCGGGTGAAAGGTGGTTGCTGCGTCTCCAACGCGAATTACAGGGCCCAGCCCCAATTCCGCACCGGGGAGTTCCCTGCTTGCTTCAATCGAGATCACCATGGCGTTTTCTGGAAGGCCTCGACGCCTCACAAGTGCGGCTACTCCTACCAATCCAACCTCTTCAGCACGAGTAAAGGCCCCGCATACGTCTAGGTCAACACCGGCAGCGGCGCTCCGTGCGAGCCACGCAAGGGTAATCGCGCACCCCGCGAGGTCGTCCGCGGCGGTCAGGTAGAGGAGACCTGTCTCTTCATCGAGGGCGACCGGCCCAGTGTCAAACACTCCGAAAGCTCCAGCTGCGAGCGCCCCCGAAGCCGCAAGGTGCAACCCTACTCGCGCGTCCGCCACACCATCGAGCTCAAAAGCGCCGAGCACACAGCCGGCGACTTCTCGCACCCCGCGCGGGTCATCCGGATTGTCTTGATTGAAGAATCGAACCGGGACCGGAGTGGAGAAAGAATCTGCACGTATCGAGCCAAGCAGATGGCCGACAAGCGGTTCGGTCGATATGACCTCGATTGCCGGGTGGTCCATGTGTGCGCTCACAATCAACGGGCGCCTCGAGGCACCCGAAGCTCTTGCGCCCCGATGCCACACGAACACGTTTCCATCGGCATCGTCCGAAACTTCAAGCCCGAGCCCCAACGCAAACCCGACCACTCGATCAGCAATCCGATCCTCGTGGTAGGGCGCGGTCGGCACAGCACCCAACCACGCCAAAATCTCCACAGCGTTACTTGGGCTGCCCGGAAATGCTTCGGGCTGAACCCCGGACAAAGCGCGACCTGTTCTGTTCTCCATCACCCGCCCAGTATGACATCCCGCCAAGATGGGAGCCGGGGACTTGCAACCCCACGTCATCGCTACACTTTCTGACATCCAATGGATCAGAACGCCCGCCTATGTGCAAAGAACCCCGTGTCCACCCGCCGCGTGGCATTCATCGGTGCCACCGCTGCTTCATCAGGGCTTGCGGTGGCAAGTTGGCAGCGGGCATTAGCGTCCGGTTTCGCTGATCCGAAGTCAACCGGGTACGGCATCGACGAACCGCCAGTGGACGATACGACCGCGGCGATACGAGCATGCCTCGACGCGCGTTCGGATGCCCTGTCACGAGGTGATCGGAAAGCGTTTGTCGCGACGATTGATCAACGGAACCCTACCTGGCGTCGTATTCAGGGCGACGTGTTTGACCTTTCCGCGCGAGGTGGATTGGGTGCCTCTGCATTTTATTCACCGGTCCGGATTCAGGAGAAGCCATTTGGATACGTCAAGGCATTCCTTGAGGTATCCCCGGCGCGGGGAATGGCGCCTGGGGAGCGCACGGCGTGGATCTTCTCGCGCCAAAGTGATGGCACTGTCCTCCACGCTGAGCCGACCAATGACGAGCTGGGTATGCGCCAGACGACAACTGTCGGAGGGATAGTGCTTTCCCATTACGAGTGGGACGCAGACATCCTCGGCCGAGTCGCGTCAGTCGCACAAAGGGCTTGGGAGCGTGTCTCGTCGGTTATCGAGACCCCAGAAACGATCCGTCCGATCATCTCACTGAACCCCACCTACGCAGCACATTCCGGCCTTCGGGGCTTCTCCACTTGGGCCGCCTACCTCCCGGGGTCAAGGACTACAGTGCTCTTGCGTTCACTCGAGTCGTTCGGGGCGGGGCCAGTCACGATGTCCGAGTCCGAGGATAATCGCCTCCTGATCCCGCTCACGCACGAGCTGACCCACTTGGCAAACGATTGCATTCTCTCGATCGTCAAGATTCCACACTGGATGTCCGAAGGACTTGCGGAGTATGTCGCCGACAACTTTCGGACACGCGAATTTGTGTCCGCCGTCGGGTCAAACCGCCAGTGGAGCCTTGACAAGGCTAGCGAGATCATCGAATGGGGAAGCGATATTTCACGCGGTTACACCGGGAACGACGTGTCGCTTGCGTATGCACACGCATCTCATGGAACCCGGTACTTCATCGAGAGGTTCGGGATTACCCGTTTCTGGGAACTCGCTCGCGAGTTCGCATCTTCCAGACGCTGGGCCGACAGTTTTCTCACGGTAACTGGCGTGCCATGGAGTGATTTTGGCGCTGACTGGTTCCGTTGGTCAAAAGGCATATCCGCCGCCTAGCCATTCATTATTTCACTGAAGCGGTCGAGGTCGGTTTATTAGGCAGCTTTAGTGGCAAGTTGCCTGACCGCTGCTTCCAGGGTGTTGCGCATGAGGACGGCGGTCGTCATTGGCAGAGTTCCACCCGGGACCGGCGAAATCCAGCCTGCGACTTCTCGGACGTCATCGAATAAGACGTCGCCTCGGACGCTCCCATCCGTGTCGTATGTCGTGCCGAAGTCCAACACGACTGCGCCCGCACCGACCATCGACCGGTCAATCAGCCCCGGCCGCCCGGCCGCCACGCAGAGGATGTCTGCCTTCCGGCATTCCTCGGCAAGTTCGCGCGTAGCCGTATGACAGATGGTCACCGTTGCACCCGCGCTCACCATCAGCATGGCAAGTGGTCGCCCGATTACAACGCTTCGCCCGACGATTGTCACGCGCGACCCGAGAAGCGGGATCCGATGATGTCGCAGAAGCTCCATGCCGCCAAGAGGGGTGCTCGGCACCAGCAGTGGATGGCCGAGCGCAAGCATGCCCGCATTGTGGGGAGTGATCCCGTCCACATCCTTGAGGGGAGAAAGTGATCCGGCGACCACCGTGGACGAGTACGGACGAGGGATCGGCATTTGCACAATTACACCATGTACCGATTGGTCCTCATTAAGTTCGTGAAGCGTGTCGCGCAAAACGTGGTCGTCTCCGTCCGCGGGGAGGGCAATGTGGCGGCACTGTATGCCAACTCGCCCGGCAACGCGCGCAAGTGCTCGGACGTACGCAGACGCAGATCGGTCGCCACCGGCCATGACAGTGACAAGCC
>BJHB01000314.1:0-4178 GCA_014191415.1 Chloroflexota bacterium | reverse complement strand
GACCATGAATGGCCTGGACGGGGCTTTCGTGTACCGGGATGCGCAGACCGACGATGCCAGGATGGTTGTGGAGGTTCTCCGCGGTGCGGTCGCGCACGGTGCGGTCGTTGTCAACCGGGTCGCGATGCGTGAGGTCACCCGCCATCACGGGACCGTCACGGGGGCGATGGTCGAGGACACCGTCACGGGCGAGACCACGTCCGTTGATGCGCCGGTGGTGGTTGCGGCTACCGGGGTCTGGCTTGAACGTCTGGTGCGCCCGCGAACCGGCCAGCCCCGCGTGCGTCCAGCCAAGGGGGTCCACCTTTTCGTGCCACTGGACGGCTTTCCGGCGGATGCGGCTGTCTACGCTTCGACGACCCGCGACCGGCGCCTCTTCTTCATTGTCCCGTGGCTTGGCGTTGCAATGTTGGGAACGACCGACACGCCGTATGACGGTGACCTGGCGTCGCCAGAAACCCAGGCTTCCGAGGTGGAGTACCTCCTTGAGGCCACCAGCCGTGCGTTCCCGTCGGTCGCGCTGAAGTCGTCGGACATCCTGTCGACGCAGGCCGGGTTGCGACCACTGGTTTCGACCGAGACCGGTGACGACCGCGCCACGCGGACCCTCTCGCGGGAGGATCGGGTGTGGGAAGCCGAACCGGGGGTGGTCGCGATCGCTGGTGGCAAGTTGACGACGTTCCGGCACATGGCCCAGCGTGTTGTCGACCTGGTGGCCACGCGTCTGGTGGGGCCGAAGGCGACGGGTCCGGCGGTGACGCGCGAGCGTCCGCTGGCCGGCTTTGCGCGGCCGATGTCGGGTGTGGAGTACACGTCGTGGCGTGAGGGTGCGCTTGCCGGTGTCGAGGCAGGAAGGGCACGCACGATCCGGGCGATGCTGGTGACCCGGTACGGGGCTCACTTCCGCGCAATCGAGTCGTTGATCGATGGCGATCCCTCGATGGGCGAACCACTCTCGCCGAATGACCCGGCGGTGCAGTCGTGCCGCGCTGAGGCATTGTTCGCGATCCGGCACGAACAGGCGGTTTCGATCTCGGATGTGCTGGCCAGGCGCTTGCGTGTTTCGTTGCTGACGCACGACCAGGGCCGGGCAGCGGCGTGCGATGTGGCATCGATGTTTGCCTCGGAACACGGGTGGACGGACGGGCAACGTGCCGATGCGCTCCGGGAGTACGAGGCGGATATCGCGCAGTTTGCGGTTCCGGGTTCGCCTCGCACACCGATTGACAAGACTCCGGGATGGGTCGCACCGGTGATGGGTGCGGGTGCATTGACCTCGGCGGCTGTCGTTTAGCGGACACGGTCCGGGGATGCGGGCAGGGATGCCCGCGGACCGGGAATGATGCGGAGTGATGGCGGACAAAGCGGCGCGCTGACCTCGGCGGCTGTCGGGTAACAGGGAGGGGATCATGCAGTCATCCGGCCGCTACGTGGCGGCGATCGATCAGGGCACGACGAGTACCCGGTGCATCATCTTTGATCATGGTGGCCGGATCATCTCGTCGGCGCAAGAGGAACACCACCAGTTCTTTCCGCAACCGGGTTGGGTTGAGCACGACGGGAAGGAGATCTGGGCGCGCACCGTGCACGTCGTGGCTGGTGCCCTGGCATCCGGTGGCCTGACGACCGGTGACATCGCGGCCGTCGGTGTGACGAACCAGCGTGAGACGACGGTTCTGTGGGACCGCGCGACTGGCGAACCGGTCGCCCCGGCGATTGTGTGGCAGGACATGCGAACCGCGGGCATCTGCGACGAACTTGCCCGTGATGGTGGGCAGGACCGCTTTCGCGACCGCACGGGATTGCCGTTGGCGACCTACTTCTCCGGGCCAAAGTTGCGATGGCTTCTGGATACCGTTCCGGGTGCGCGGGCGCGTGCCGAGGCTGGGGCGCTCCTTGCGGGCACGATCGACTCGTGGCTGATCTGGAACCTGACCGGGGGCATCGACGGGGGAGTGCACGTCACCGATGTCACCAACGCGAGCCGGACGCTGCTGATGGACCTCGCCACGCTCGACTGGGATGCAGGCTTGCTGGATGCGATTGGCGTGCCTCGTGCCTGCCTGCCACGTATCCGACCATCAAGTGCCATCTTCGGAACAGCACGAGGGGTCCTCCAGGGAGTGCCTGTGGCTGGGGCACTCGGCGACCAGCACGCGGCCCTCATGGGTCAGGCCTGCTTTGCCCCCGGCGAGGCGAAGAACACGTACGGCACCGGATGCTTCCTCCTGATGAACACCGGCACCGTTCCCGTGCCGTCGTCTCACGGTCTCCTGACCACGCTCGGGTACAAGCTGGGGGACGCGCCGGCGGTCTACGCGCTTGAGGGATCGATCGCGATTGCTGGTGCCCTCGTGCAGTGGTTGCGCGACAACCTTGGCCTGATCGACCGCGCATCGGATATCGAGGGGCTGGCGGCGAGCGTTGAGGACAACGGGGGCGCGTATATCGTCCCGGCATTCTCGGGACTGTTCGCGCCGTACTGGCGTAGCGATGCACGTGGGGTGATTGCCGGCCTGACGCGCTATGTCACGAAAGGGCACCTGGCGCGGGCGACCCTTGAGGCGACTGCCTACCAGACCCGTGAGGTGATTGACGCAATGCACGCGGACAGTGGCGTGCCCCTGACGTCACTTCGGGTTGACGGAGGCATGGTGGCAAATGCCCTCCTGATGCAGTTCCAGTCCGACATCCTTGGCGTGCCGGTCATCCGTCCGGTAGTCACCGAGACCACCGCGCTGGGCGCGGCCTACGCCGCCGGTCTCGCAACTGGTTACTGGCGCGACCTTGACGAGTTGCGGGCAAACTGGGGACAGGATGCAATCTGGCATCCGTCGATGGAGGAACCACGACGGGGGTCGCTGTTTGCTTCGTGGAAGAAGGCGGTCACCCGGTCGTTCGACTGGGAGGCGTGATGGCGGGCCGGGAGCAGTCCGCGCGACTGCATGCTGACGAGATCGTGTCGGACGTAGCTCTGGTCCGGCACCTTCTCATGGACCGTTTCCCGGATTGGGCTTCGCTGCCGATCCGCCGCTTTGCATCAAGCGGAACCGACAACGCCATCTACCGCCTTGGCGATGATCTGGCGGTTCGGCTGCCCCTTCGACCTGTGGCTGCTGCGCAACTTTCGAGTGATGCACGGTGGTTGCCGGTTCTTGCACCACACCTTCCGCTGGCGATACCCGAGGTAGTCGCCACGGGTGACCCGGTGGAAGCGACGTCGTCACACCCGGGTTTCGCATGGCCGTGGGGAATCTACCGGTGGATCGACGGTGAAGCGGTGAGCTTGGCGGGACTTGCCGATCCATTGCACGATGCGGCGGTCCTGGCGTCGTTCCTGCGGGCACTCCAGGCGATCGACCCCGCAGGAGGCACCGCACCGGGGCCACACAATGCCGGAAGGGGTTTGCCTTTGGCCGGGCGCGACGCCCGAATCCGGGCATGCATCGGGGAGATGCACGGGATGATCAATGCCGGTGCGGTCACCGCGTCGTGGGAAGCATCCCTTGAGGTGCCGGCATGGGCCGGTCCGCCCCGCTGGGTGCATGGGGACATCCACCAGGGCAACCTGTTGATGGCGCGTGGCGGATCCCGGGTGGCGCCGCCACGCCCTATGCGAAAGAGTCGGCGTGAGGGGGCGGCGTTGTCCGCGGTGATCGACTTCGGGTGTCTTGGGGTTGGTGATCCGGCGGTCGACCTGATGGTGGCGTGGGTGTTGTTCGATCGACCATCCCGGAAGGTATTTCGGGAGTGCCTTCGCCCGGATGAGGCCACGTGGATCCGCGGACGTGGTTGGGCACTCTCGTGGGCATTGATCTACGTGCCGTACTACCGGCTGACCAACCCTGCCGGTGTGGAGGTGGCCATGCGGACGATCTCTGGGGTCCTGGCGGACGATCAGTAAGGCCACCGATGCCTGCAGGGTTGCCCGCGGACCGGTTACCAATGCGACGTGTCAGCGGGGCTGAAGCATCGGCAGCGACTTGAGACCGATGCGACGCTTGGCGATGGCTGGCGAGATGTTCGTGGTGGCCGTGCCGCCATTTGACGAGAGCGCCGGCAGGGTGACGTTTGCCTGTGTGCCGAAGAGGTCGTACGGGCCGGATCGGGACACGGTGACCGGCACGATTTCCCCTCGTGTGGCGATGCCATCGAAGACGGTGAAGCCGTCAACTTCC
>BJHB01000313.1:0-4184 GCA_014191415.1 Chloroflexota bacterium | reverse complement strand
CCACCAATCAACGCAACCGCATCATGTGCGAGCCAGACCGGAGACATGTCACCAATCGGCGATGCCGTCATCAAGTTGCCACCGACCGTCGCGCGGTTCCTGATCTGGCGCGAAGCGAACCACGGCAGCATTTGCCCAGCCAATGGCGCCCCGCCCTCGCGAAGGAAGTCTTCCAAGGCAGTCATGGTTACGCCGGCGCCAATCGTGATGGCCCCTCCTGCACGTGAGCAACTCGAGAAGATTGGGTCGGTAATGGCGTCCAACGAAAGGATGCCCCGGTACCTTTTGAACCCGCGGGTGACTTCAACGCCCACGTCGGTGGCCCCGGCGATCACGCGCAGACCGGGTTCACTGGCGCGGTGGGCAATCGCTTCGGCTAGCGTTGATGGTCGATACGCCACGACTGCCGAACCCAGTTCGGCTGTCACCGCACCCAGGACTGTATCATGCAAACGACACGCGAAACGGTCTGCTCGCTCCGAATCCTCACCGAGGCCGGCACCAGACGTCAGTGCGGCCACCGAGCGCAATGCGCGATATCCCGTGCACCGACACAAGTTCCCCGCAAGAACCTCGCCACCTGGGTCGGCAGACTGTGCGTCCGTGACCAGTGGTGAGTAATACGATGCGAACATCGTCATCACGAAGCCAGGGGTGCAGAACCCGCATTGCGAACCGCCAGTGGTAGCGATTGCCTCCTGGACCGGATGCAGCTTAGTCTCCGCCCTGCCACCCGCGTGCCCGGTGTCACCGACACCTTCGACCGTCCAGACTTCCGCACCGGGCAACTGCGCGGCCAACGCGAGGCAGCCGTTGATCGCCCGATAGACCGACGGACGCTTTGAATCATCTGCCGGGAGCGGAGATGGAGCGACGCGTGTATCAATCGAGGGGCGATTGGGTGATGGGTTGGGTTCCCGGACAACGACGGTGCAGGCTCCGCAGTCACCCTCCGCGCACCCCTCCTTTGTGCCGGTCAGTCCTCGGTCGCGTACGAGGTCAAGGAGGGTGACGTGCGGATCGGTTCCCTCTAGATCAACGAATTCGCCGTTGAGGAGGAAAGACACCGATGTCACCCCACGCCCTCCAATCACGAACTTCCCACGTCACGCACATGCCGGTCGTCGCATGTGCACCAAATAATTCGCGATCCCAGAAGAGACTATTCGTCCGGCTCGGATTCCAGCCACGCGTCAATCCCTTTCAGGATGCGCTGCTTCACGTGCTCAGGCGCACCTGAAGCGCGGGCACTGACCCGGGCGAAGTCGGCCAATTGTCCATCGGTCAGGTTGAACGTATCCCGCACCAGTCGGTATTCGTCGCAGATCAGGGCTCCGAAGAACAGCTGATCGTCGGTGTTCAGAGTGATCGGCACTCCGGCATCCATCAGCTTTGGTAACTGGTGCAACTCAATGTCCTGGGCAACGCCCAAGAGCAGGTTAGAGGTTGGCGCAACATCGCAAGTGATCTGGTGGTCGCTCAGGTAGGAGAGGAGGAACGGGTCCTCGACCGCCCGCACTCCGTGCGCGATGCGGGTCGGGAACGTCGACTTGATCGCGGCCCAGACACTCTCCGGACCCATTGCCTCCCCGGCATGCGGAACCACCAACAAACCTGCCTCACGTGCAATGTGGCACGCAGGCGCAAACGGCTCTGGCGGGATCCGTTCGTCGCCCGCAATCCCGAATGCAACGATCCCGTTGTCCTTGTTCCTCGCAGCGAACCGCGCCGCTTCCACGGTACCTTCAACCCCGAAACCACGATTGATACCCATCATCAATCCAACCTCGGTCCCAGTCGCACGGGTCCCCTCAGCGAAGCCTTCTTGCATGATCGCCCACGCACCGTCGGTGTCGTAATCCTTGAGGCGTATCTGGGCACCACGAAACGGATGCTGGTTGCCGAGATACTGAGGAACTCCCATCGGCTCCGTGTACCAAACGCCCTGGGCAGCCTCATCTTCGACCAGTTCCCGGCAGATTCGCTTCAGGGATTCAGGTCGCCTGATCACGGCCGCGGCCTTGGCGTAGACCTGCACGAACTCCGGAAGATTGCTGAACGTCTGGTCAGCGTCAGGCATGCCCTCGAGTTCGGCAAGTTCCTTGATGGTGGAGGACCTTGCACTTCCCTCCAGATGAAGATGCAAATGTGCCTTGGGCAGTCGGACGATTGATCGTCGCTTCATGTCTTCGTCACTCCTGAAGGCCAAGATGCCATCTACGCAATCTTTGCTGTCAAGTGTACGGTTCGCGACCCTGTATGGGCACCATCTTGAATTGGTGTCGGTCAGACAAACCTGTACGTGAGCACCATTCACGCTGGACGCCAAGCATCAGCGCGTCACCGATCCCACCTCGAGTGGCACGCCTCCAGCCATCAGCAGCCCTATCTCCTCGCGTGTGGCAGTGGCCGACTCAACCTCGCCAACGATCCTGCCCCGGAACATCACCATGATTCGATCACACACTGCAAGGAGTTCGTCGAGTTCCGCTGAGACCAGCAGTACTGCAGCGCCAGCGTCCCGTGCTGCGATCAAGGCACCATGGATGAACTCTATCGACCCGACATCAACGCCACGCGTCGGTTGTGCCGCCACCAGCGCACGGACATCGCGCGAAAGCTCCCTGGCAATGATGACCTTCTGCCTGTTGCCCCCCGAAAGCGATCCGACCGGTGCCTCCGGGCTCGCCGGTCTGACATCAAACCTGCCCACAAGATCGCGCGCCTGATTACGCATCGCCTTGGCCTTCATTACCAACCATCGCGAAAACGGGGCACGGTAGTAGCGGTTCAGGATCATGTTCTGCTCTACGGTGAACGGAAGCACAAGTCCGTGTCGCTGCCGGTCTTCTGGAATGTGGGCAAGCCCAGCATCCGTACGGTCGCGTACCGTCGCACGGGTCAAGTCGCGGTCACTGAGATGGAAAGATCCTGATTGGGTTGTCCGAAGACCGGCTATCGCCTCGACGAGTTCGGTCTGGCCATTCCCTTGCACGCCAGCGACACCCACGATCTCGCCGGTCCGAACCGACAACGACACACCATCGACAGCTCGCACCCGGCGGTCATCGTTCACTACAAGGCCGCGAACGACGATCATCGGTGTACCCGGAACCGACTTCGCCTTCTCCACACGCAGGAGAACATCACGCCCGACCATCAGGGATGCAAGAGACTCTGGCGAGGCGTCGCGCGGCATGACCTCTCCAGCGACCGCGCCTCGCCGCATCACGACGATCCGGTGGGCCAGATCCAATACCTCGCGCAGCTTGTGGGAGATGAAGACAATCCCGGTTCCCTCGTGGGCAAGTCCCCTCAGCACCTTGAAGAGATCGTCAGCCTCCTGAGGCGTCAGAACCGCGGTCGGCTCATCCAGGATCATCACCCGAGCGCCACGGTAGAGCGCCTTGATGATCTCGACGCGCTGCTGCTGCCCGATGGATAGATCCTTCACAAATGCTCGGGGATCAATGTCTATGCCAAACCGGCGCCCCAGCGCGGTGATCTGCGCTTCAAGGTCACCCAAATCCAGCATCCCGCGTCGCGACGGTTCCACTCCCAACGCAATGTTCTCGGCAACCGTAAATGGGGGAACAAGCATGAAGTGCTGGTGCACCAT
Organism: Chloroflexota bacterium; assembly: GCA_014191415.1. Classification (GTDB taxonomy): domain Bacteria; phylum Chloroflexota; class UBA11872; order UBA12225; family UBA12225; genus UBA12225. The sequence goes on along the minus strand of BJHB01000313.1, from coordinate 565 downwards.
TCCGATGCCGAGCGCAAGGGCATCGCGCGGTGACTGGAGACGGATCGCTTCACCGTCGATCAGCACGCTTCCGGCATCCGGCGCGGTCATGCCAAAAAGCATGTTCATGAGCGTCGTCTTGCCTGCACCGTTCTCACCGAGCAGAGCGACGATCTCACCGCGGCGAACCCCGAATTGCACGTCCTTGTTCGCAAGGAGCGGCCCATATCGTTTGGTCAGTCCCCGCGCCTCCAGGACATACCCCTCCTGAGGCGCTGGTGCGCCGCCTCTGCCCCCAACGACATTCATGGCCAGCCCCGCATTGCGACCGTGCGTACCTGAGGCAGCATGTCATTCTGCCTCATACGGGGTGCCGACAGCCGCGGGCGGACTGACACGTCCAATCACCCCAGCGAGGATGACAATCGTGAGGACATACGGAAACATCCCCACGATCTGGGCGGGAACGGGGATTCCGAATTGCTGGGCATTGATATGCAAGGCATTTGCTGCCCCGAACAGCAACGACGCGGCCCACGCACCCGCTGGTGTCCATCCACCGAAGATCAGCGCCGCCAAGGCAATG
>BJHB01000312.1:0-4217 GCA_014191415.1 Chloroflexota bacterium | reverse complement strand
GCGTCATTGGATCGGCCCAATCGGCATCCTGTTGGCGATCTACGGTGGATCTGCCGAGCGAGGCATCTGGTTCACGTTCGGTCTCACTCTCGTTGGCATCGCCATCGGGTTCCTGGTCCGTGACCGCGCGTCGCATCGCCTACACGCCGAAGATGCCCGCCGGCTCGGGTTCTCCGTCAGTGCTGCCATCGCGGGCACGCTATGGCTCCTCCCTTTTGATTTCCCGGCCCTTCTCGGGCTCGGCGCGTTCGACGGTGGGATCGAATATTTCGCGGTTGGTGGCCTCGCTTCGATTGCCGCCGTGATGGTTGTGACGAGCCTCAATGGAGAGCTCGCCCAACGTGCAATTGCATCCGTGCTGAACTCCTTTGGCAGACCGGCGCCGTCCATCAGACTGGCACTTGCGCACGTCGCGCGCTATCCGTACCGGACAGGGATGACCGCAACGATGTTCGCGGTGGTCGTGTTCATGCTGACAATCATGCAGGTCCTGACCGCCTCGATTACTGATGCACAGGGCGACCGGTTGATCGCCTATGGAGGGTTCGATGTCTCCGGTCAGACATCCAACCAGACCGTGATCCTGGGCGCGGCCCCGGTCGACGACCTAGCCATCTCAATCGCCGGAAGCAATGGCGCCGCCCCCGCAGCAACCACGGTCCCCACAACGAGCGATGCACCGGTACCGACTTCCCGCGAGGAACGGACGAGTGCCGAGCGCACAGCGCTGATGGGACGCGACCCAACCCGCCTCGCGACGGAAGCGGTGGAGAACCAGACGTTGCGCCCACTTCTCACCGGAGCGGGGACACGGGTGACTTCGGCCGTCGCGCTCCTGCAACTCTCTGCACCACGCCCAGCGTGGGGTGGATATGCCGGCGCAGGCATCGATGAAGGATTTGCCCGGACCAATAAGATCAGGCTTGAAAACCGAACTTCGTCATATCCCACGGACAGGGACGCATGGCTTGCCGTCGCCCGCGACCCCTCACTTGCAATCGTGGACTCCGGTGTGCTGCCAAGGCCTGAACTTCGTGGACGCACACCCGGTCTCGGAATGATCGGTTTTGTTCTGAATGGACTGCCCGGTGGCCCGGGCACAATGTTGGCCCAGGACATCTGGGTAGCCAATCCTCTCGGTGTTGGAGGCGCGGTCGGCGCGAAGCGGATGACGGTCATCGGGGTCATTGACCGCCGTGCATCATCGAACTTTCGGGGCGTTCACATCTCAATGGACACCCTGAGAAGCCTCGGGCAACCATTCCGCCCGGCCTTGGCGCGCTACTACTTCACACTCGCTCCCGGTGCAGCCGTTGGTGATGCACGGGCGGCCCTTGGAGAAGCCTTCTTCGCCGACGGACTTCAGACAATCGACCTGGACGAAACGTTCCGTAACCAGACCGGACCGGTACTACTGGGTAGCGGTCTGCTGCAACTCTTCGTGGGACTTGGATTGATCTCCGGGGTGGCAGCACTTGCAGTCGTTGCGACACGGTCCACGCTTGAGAGACGCCAACAGATCGGAATGCTGCGGGCCGTCGGCGCGACGCGCCACCAGGTCACCATCAGTCTGCTTCTGGAGGGGATGGTGGTCGTCTCCCTAGGCAGCGTTTCCGGGACCGTTGTGGGCCTCTGGCTGTGCAGGAATGTCTTTGCGGTGCAATTTTTCGACCGCTTCAGTCCCGGAAGCATCCTGATGGTGATCCCATGGTGGCAACTCTTGGGAACCCTAGTCCTCGCCTCGGGCTTTGCGCTGCTGGCCACCCTCGTGCCGGCGTTGCGGGGTGCATCGGTGCCTCCAGTCGCCGCCATCAGGGCCGAGTAGCGCGGACCGACCCACCCGAAAGACCGACCGTGTGAGCGGGTCGTGTGAGGCCATCCAATTCCACGGAGAGCATTGCGGTGAAGTTCTTACGCACCGCTTACATGGCGTTGAGGTTCTCCTGTGGATTGAGGCCTACGCTTGCATCAAGCAGGGTGGGATGCGGGTTCTGACCATTAATCGCTTAGCGAGGGTCGACCGATCTTTCCACGATCCATGAACCGAGGTTGAGTGATGAATACCGAAGAGAGCCATGCGTCCCCGCAGTCGTGGAGTGCCCCCAATGTTCCACCTGAACCATCGCGTGAGGGCCTAAGTCGGCGGTCACTATTCCGGGGTGGCGCGATTGCTGCCGTGCTCGCTTCGGGTGCCGTTGGGGGCATTGCCGGAAGCGCCATTACCGCGGCCAGGCTTGCCGGAGGATCAAGCGTGGCCCACGCCGGGCCAAGCCTGTCGGCGAGGCTTCCCGCACAGTCCGATACCGACATCACTGCCCTCTACCAAGCGGTTAGCGGATCGGTCGTCGCCGTTCAGACTGCAACCGCTGCAAGGCAGCGCTCGGCTCCGGGCGCGGTTCCCGGATCAGATGTGGTGCCGACGGGTGAGGGGACCGGGTTCATCGTCGCCGGAGATGGCACGATCTTCACCAATTTCCACGTCGTCAGCGGTGCCGACCGGTTGACCGTGGTTCTTTTTGATGGCACCCGTCTGGAAGCCAAGGTGATCGGCACCGATCCCGGCAGCGACTTGGCAGTGCTTCGTGCAAACATTCCGACTGATCGGACGGGGATTGCCACGCTTGGCGATTCTGACGCGGTGCAGCCGGGCCAGATGGCCATTGCCATCGGGACGCCATTCGGCCTCGATCACACCGTCACCGCTGGGATCATCAGTGCCGTCGGTCGTGAATTCGGGACCACTCCTGGTGGTCGCCCGGCGCGTGGCTTGATCCAGACCGATGCGCCGATCAATCCGGGCAACTCTGGCGGGCCACTGTTCAATGCCGCCGGCGAAGTGATCGGGATCACGACGTCAATTGAAAGTCCAGTTCGGGGCAGCGTGGGCATCGGGTTTGCCGTACCGATCAACCGGGCGCGCATGGTGCTGACACAAGTGCGTGCTGGCAAACCGGTCGAACACGCCTGGCTCGGGGTCAGCATCGGCACACTCACTCCGGAGCTGGCTGCGACACTCGGCCTTCCCGAAGAGGTCCGTTCCGGCCTTGCACTCTCGCAGGTGGTGCCAAGTGGCCCGGCGGCGAAGGCCGGATTGCGCGGTTCGGCGGCCCCGGATGGCACCCCTCGGGGTGATGTCATCGTGGCCATCGACGGTCGGCCGGTGATGCGCGTTGCCGAACTCTCGGCGTACCTTGAACAGAAGAACCCGGGCGAAGTCGTCACCGTCACTATCTGGCGTGGGGGCGATCGCAAGGAAGTGGCGGTGACCCTGCAGGCATGGCCGACCTCTTCCTCGTAGTTGGTTTCCGACGATGTCTTTCTGCGTGGTGGCCCGCTGGCAGTCGGGCCATCACGGTTTTTCGGGGGTGTTGTGCGTGGTCGGGGACGACGTGTCGAGATCAGTGCCTATCCGACGGCGACCCGTCCGGGATTACCGGTCACGGGCGGCGTGGCACGAACCCGGCCCGGCAGTTCCGTAGCGGGCATCGCCGACTGGAGGATCCACGCTCCTGAGGCAATCCCACCGCCACCACCGGGAAGAGCACCATCACGCGCGGGACGATGCAGGCGGAAGGCGAGGGTGTGGACCGCCAACGGATCCTCGGCCCCAACCCCTCCTCCTCGCCCCTGATCCACTCGCGCATCACTGCCGGATGGCCGGGCAAGATCCGGTGCATTGGTCGCCGATGGGGCGCCACGCGCGCGGAGGGTCTGCACGCGCAGGGTCAGGCCACCAATCTCACCGTCGCGCCACTCCCAATGGTGATCTTCGAGAACCAGCCGGTAACTTGCCGCCGGCCCGAGGACACCAGTCCGTGCCGTGAAGTCGCCAGTCCGCGATGCCGTCCGTCCGTGGGCACGCCCAGGTCCGGCAAGGACCAGGAGAGCGGTGCCGGTACGTGCCGTCAGGGAGGCGATGGTGCTGGCCACCGCAAGACCGACCCGGGCGCCTTCGGGCAATGGGCAGACGATTGCATCAAATGCCTCACTGCGAAGCATGATGAAGAGGGCATCAAGCACCGCCCGAGTCGTCTCGCGAGGCGTCGGTCCGGGAGGTGGTCGCACGACGATCACCTGTGTGGGCAGGGAAAGTCCAGCCACCTGCAACGATGGCGGGAAGATCCGGCCTCCGTGATCACCCGGGATATCGACCAACGCCAGAAGGGTCGGTCGCAAGGCACCGGCCCACGCAAGCGCGAAGGTCAGGCGTCCGCCAC
>BJHB01000311.1:0-4223 GCA_014191415.1 Chloroflexota bacterium | reverse complement strand
GGGGTGACAATCCGCCCCGACGGAGGTGCGCCAATGTCCGAGAAGCACGTCATCTACACCGAACATGCCCCCGAACCGATCGGTCCTTACTCCCAAGCGATCCGCGTCGGCAACCTCGTCTTCGTGTCTGGTCAAGGCAGCATGAACCGCGCCACTGGACAGATGGTCCGAGACACCATCGAGCACGAGACGCACCAGGTGCTGACCAACCTCAAGACCATCCTCGAAGCCGCGGGCAGTTCCCTCGACCGCGTTGTCAAGACCACATGCTTCCTCGGGAACATGGACGACTTCCCAGTCTTCAACAAGGTCTATGCCGAGTACTTCACCACCAACAAGCCCGCCAGGTCCACCATCCAGGCCGCCCGCCTGCCCGGTGGCATCCAGGTCGAGGTCGAGTGCATCGCCACCGTCGACTGACGGGTGCTTGAGCAACGCCCATCCGGGGTGCGGGAAGCCGCCGCACCCCGATGGTGATCGCGATCAGCCTCGCCGAATCTCGGCAATCCCACCGACGAACGGACGCAATGCCTCCGGGATGCGGATCGATCCGTCCGCCTGCTGATGGTTCTCGAACAGGGGAACCAGAAGCCGAGGTGTGGCCAGCGCGGTGTTATTCAGGGTGTGGACAAACCGCACCGTCCCCGACGCATCCCGGTAGCGGATGTTCGCACGGCGAGCCTGGTATTCGAGGTAGTACGAACACGACTGGGTTTCGCGGTACCGGCCATCGGACGGAACCCACGTTTCCACGTCGTACCGCTTCCGGTTGCCCAACCCGAGTTCACCTGCACAGCAGTTGACAACCCGGTACGGGAGTTCCAGTGCCTGGAGGAGGGCCTCGGAGTTGGCAAGCAGTGTCTCGTGCCACCGGATGCTTTCGGCATCGTCTCCCTCGCAAATCACGAACTGTTCGACCTTGCTGAACTGGTGCACGCGAAAGACACCCTTGAGGTCGCGACCGTAACTACCCGCCTCGCGACGGAAGCACGCCGAGTACGCCGCGTACGTGATCGGCAACTGGGACGGTGACAGGATCTCGCCGGCATACATCGACGTAAGTGGCACTTCTGCCGTGCCCGACAACCACAGGTCGTCGCGTTCTAGGTGGTACGTCTCCTCCTCGCTTCCGGGAAAGTGACCGGTTGCGGTGAAGGCCGCCGACCGCGCCATGGACGGTGCCGTTGCGGGCACGAAGCCACGCGCACCGAGTGTCGCGAGGGCAAATTGCATCAGGCCCATCTCGATGATGGCAGCCTCGCGCTTCAGGAAATAGCCCCGATGTCCGGCAACCCGCGCACCCCGTTCGAGTTCGACGAGGTCGTGCTTCTCCATCAGCGTCACATGGTCAAGCACCGGAAAGTCGAACTCGCGAGGCGACCCGACATGACGCACCACGACGTTGTCATTCTCGTCGACACCCTCCGGCACATCCGGTGCAGGAGGATTCGGCACACGCAGCAACAGGGCCTCGATGCGCGCATCGAGTTCCTTGAGTGGCCCTTCGAGCTCACGGAGCGCCTCGCCGAGCCGTCTGCCCTCGGCGATGAGGGTGGCGCGCTCGTCACCGGAAGCGCGTGGCACCGCACGCGATGTCTCGTTCTGTTGCGCCCGCAACTGTTCGACCTGCTGGCGAAGCGCAAGCGCCTCACGATCACACGAAAGCAACTCGTCGATATCGACCGACGCCCGCTTCTGGCGAACGCCCTCCTTGACCAGGTCGGGATTCGCCCGAATGAACCGCAGTTCCAGCATCAGTCCCAGTTCCTCCGCCCCCAAGGGACCGACGCCATGCCGGTCACGCCTCGGGCCTGTATCCCGAATGATGCCACTGGCCAACACCTGCACGCAGGTTCTGTAGCGCCCGTCGTCGTAACTGCCTTGCTGCCACCGGACTGATCCCGAGCGCCGTGCCAATCCCCTCATCGTCCAAGCGTCGGTAGAACGTCAGGTACACCACCCGTCGCTGACGCACTGGCAACGCGTTCAAGGCGGCCTCCATGCCGGCGAGTGCGGCATCACGGGCACTGGCCCCCGCATGTTCACGCGCAAGATACGCCCCAACCTCGTCGGCAACCGCCGCCGCGCCACCACCCTCCCAAGACACACGCTGGCCCGGCCAACGACGTCTCGCCACTGACGTCAGGTAGTGCCGCAGTCGTGCACCGACCCGAACGACAAAGTACGGAAGTGCCGGTCCCCGTGCAGCATCGAATCCTTGCGCCAGTCGCCAGATCTCCATGCGCGCCTCCTGCACGAGATCCTCCAAATCCACGTCGTCACGAAGCCCTGACCGGCGCGCCCGCACCCGTGCCCGCCGTGCCGCACCATTTGCCAGCGGATCCAGCAACTCCACCAGTTGCCGTCGCGACCGGTCATCCCCAGCCGCTGCCAAACGCGCCATTGCCTCAACCCGGACCGCCTCGGTCTCGCCGAACCTCCGGGTCGTACCGTCATGAACATCTTCGTTCCGCGCGGTCACTGCACTTGCCTCCTGCCGGGTGCCACCCCCGGCACCAATCCCGATACACCCCGCAATAGTAGTACAAATGTTCTATGGGAGCGAGGGTTGTACCGGAGACTGCGCCGTCTTGAAACGCGCGTGACGGGTGCGCGCAAGGGTCGTGCCGGTTGGGTGCTAGTCTCAATCCAAGAGTTGGCACATCCCATGCCGGGTCAACCAGAAGGCAGGAGCAACCGTGACCACGAACCACCTGGGCCGCAAGGCCAACCCGATCGGGTTCGCGGAATCGTCCCGTGATTTCCTGTCCTACCTCGAAGAGTTCATGGATGCCCTGGTCGATCGCGATCTCGACTCGCTCATCGCCGAGGCTGGCGGACCGGACTGCGTGGCGGCCATCGCCGTCGACCTGGTCGGCGGGTTCTGCCATGCCGGTCCCCTTGCAAGTGACCGGGTTGGTGCCCTCGTTGCGCCGGTGGGAAGCGCCTTTTCGCATGCGTACGCGCGTGGGGTGCGACACTTCGCAATCCTTCGCGACGCGCATGATCCCGGGGCGCCGGAGTTCGATGCATTCCCGCCACATTGCATCGCCGGTTCGGACGAGTCGCAACTCGTTCTCGAACTTGCAGGCCAATCATGGGTACACGCCGCACTTGACGTCCCGAAGAACTCATTGAGCGCATGGGTCGACGACGGCCCATTCCGTCCTTGGGTCACGGACATCGTGGCAAGGGGTGTCACGACGATCATCGTGGCCGGTGACTGCACCGACCTCTGCGTCTTCCATACGGCAATGGGCATCCGGTTATGGGCCAATGCGACAAACCGGACCGTGCGCATCATCGTCCCGGCCAATCTGGTGGACACGTACCACCTGCCGGTCGATGTCGCCGGCACCGTCGGGGCGATGCCTCACGACGGAGACCTCATGCACGCAACGTTCCTCTATCACCTCCGCCTGAACGGGATTGAAGTCATCCGATCCATTACCGTGCCGGAATGAAGCGGTTCCCGGATCCCGTGGGACACTTCGCGCCATCCACCCGTTGGCGTTCAGGACACACGAGTACCCGGGAACCGGGCAGTGTGAAGGAAGGTGACACCAGACAATGAACCGATGGATTGCCTTCCTGCTCTACGTCACCGGACCAGTGATCACGAACTGGGTCTACCTGAACCTCGCCGAACAGGTCAGCGAGACCGGCGAACGCCTCTTCATGGTCACGTCGTCATTCGGCTTCGACCCGTCATTGCCTGTCATCGGGCTCATCTTCTGCCTGCGAGACTGGGTTCAGGAGACCCTAGGGAGACGGATCACGTGGCTCGCTATCCTCTTGGGCACCGCAGTCTCCGCCCTCGTGTCGCCCGAGGTTGCCCTTGCCTCCGGTCTCGCCTTCCTGGTCTCGGAATCGGTCGACTTCGTGTGCTACACGTCGCTCATGCCCCGCCAGGCGCTCGCAATCCTCGCCTCCGGCGTCCTTGGATCGATGGTTGACAGCGCGGTGTTCCTGACGGTCGCCTTCGGGTCGATCGAGACTTGGTATGAACAGACCCTGGGCAAGGTGGCGATTGTCGCGATCGTCGCGCTTGCCGTCCGGATTCGCCCGACGCGGAACCATGCCATCGGCGCTGTCTCGGGCTAACGATGGGGCGCCTGACCCGAACTTTCGCTCAGGAAAGATCTTGGTCGAGCCGGCCACCGGAAGCCGATGTGCAAGGGCGCACAATCCCGGAAACCATTGTGAACCATCTGTCTGATCTC
>BJHB01000310.1:0-4224 GCA_014191415.1 Chloroflexota bacterium | reverse complement strand
ATCGCTACTCGTCCACGGCAGTGTCATCCTCGGGGCGTACCTCACCCGGGACGGTCAGTGGGCATCTATTGGCATTACTGATGGCGAAGGGTCTGGCGCGAAACAATCCACTGACATCGTGGATGGGACGGCTGGTCCTTCACCCTGGATGATTTCGTCACTTGTGCGAGGGATCCTTCTTGCGGTCACCGCGACGGTCGGCACGAACCAGGCACTGTTCAAGTACATCACGGCGAGGCAGGGCGAGTTCGCAACCCACAGGTACGCGGCGATCAGGCTTCTGCGTGGGGATGACCCGTTCGACTCGATGCGTGAGGTCTGGCAGCAGATCAATGTGCCCCCGGTGACGATTGCGCTTGTCTACACGCCATGGGCATTGCTGCCCATCGATGTTGCCCAGGCCGGCTGGGGAATCCTGCATATCTCCGCAATCATCGGAGCGACGGTTCTTGTCGCCCGCACCTTCTTTGGTTCGCGCATTCCGCCGGATCTCCTGGCAGTGATGATCGTGCTGATCTTCAGCGTCTACGAACCATGGCGTGACACGATCTGGCTTGGTCAACCCAATGGGTTCATCTACCTCTTCCTGTCCATCGGGCTCGTTATGGCGATGCGTAACCGCTGGTTCCTCGCCGGGGTGTGCATCGCAGCGTCGCTGGTGTTCAAGCCGGTTGCGTCATGGGTGGCGCTCTACGTGATCCTGACACGCCGATGGTCGGCGATGGTCGGTGGGGCGGTTGCAGGGATCGGGATGATCGTGATCACGCTTCCGTTGGCGGGAGTGAACTGGTGGTGGGTGTGGATCACGCGAAAGATGGGTGACCTGGCACTTGGGAATGCCCTTCATTCGAACATCAGCCTGCAGGCGGTCCATGCACGGCTGTCACTGGTCTCGCACGCCTACTACGATGCCAATGCGTTGCCCAGCTTGCCCCTCTCGGGGGTCCTGAATGGCCTGATGCTGGCGACCGCGTTCATGCTGGTCCTTGCATTGACCCGGCGTAGCCGGCCGGTCAGCGATGGAGACGGCATGGGTCTGGAGTGGTCGCTGGTGATCGCGCTGTCCCTGACGACCTCCCCATTGTCTTGGGTGCATTACTCGACGGTCGGGATCGTGGCCTTCCTGGTGCTGCTTGCCTCCACCCGTGCGCCCGATTGGAGTTGGTCGCCGCGGGGCGTGCGCGTGGCGATTGGCACCGTTTCCCTCGTTGCGTTCGCCCTGTTGTCGATGGATGAGGAACTCTTCCTGGTGCGTACCGCGTACTGGTGGGAGACCTGGCCGATGCTTGGATCGATACCGGCTGCGTCCCTGCCATTGCTGGTCGTGGCGATCTCCCTGCGCTTGTGGCTGCACAACAGTTGGCTGGATGCCAGATCCACGCACGATGGTGGTCAGAAGGCCGTGATCAGTCCGTAGTTCCGGTCGAGGACCAGGAACCGGATACGGAGGGCCCCGTTGCGTACCTTGGCGGCATCCAACATTCCGGTGCTGCGGTCTCCCGCGCGGCGGATGAACGCGGTGGTGCTTGTCGAGGAAAGTGGGGTCCGTCGCCAGATCAGGGTGCTGCCCGTGGCGTAGTATCGAAATACTGAATTGTCTGCCCCGGCGCGCCGGCTGTAGAGGGCCGGACCTTCGAACACCCCTGCCGGAGTGGGATCGATCCGGTCGGCGGCGATCCGTGGGCCTGATGGCGGGAAATCACCCCAGACCCGGATCCATGCATCCGCCGAGTCTCCGTTGGAGACATCACCTGTTGGTGAGGCTTCAAGTTCGACCTCGAGACGTGGCGCATCAACGAGTGCCGGGTCGAGACGGATGGCGTACCACTGCGGGAGATCGGCCCGGACCTTGCCCTGCAGGCGGGCGTAGGCGAGGGTTGATTCGGGGAAACGGAGTGATCCGGCGTCATCGAAGGCAGGGCGGAAGTTGGCGACTTCCTTGCCATTGATCCGGATGACTGGCTCGTAGCGTGGAGACCGTCCGCCCTGGAGCCAAAGGCGCATCTCGACGATGGCGTCCGGTGGGATCTGCCGGTCGGCGGGCAGGTTGATGGTCTGGATTGCCCGGTCACCAGGACGCAAGTCGGTGCTCCATTCATGCCATTCGGGCGCAAACCAGACCTGAATGGCCATCAGGGTCGCAATCCCGGTCCCCGTGGTCGCTCCGGCGGCCCATCCGATCCAGGTTCTGGGCTCGGGGATTTTTGGCGGGGAGGATTGGGCGCCAATGCAACTTTGGCTGAGCCCGCGAGACATGATCACTACTGCAAGGGTTGACAGTAACCCGGTGCTGATCGCTGCTGCCCACCCAGTCAGGAGATGAGCGGTCACCGGAAGGATGGTCCCGGTTGGATCCATCAGAAGGAAACCCGTTGTCCCGATGATCCCGATCGCGGTCGTTGCGCCAAGGACGCTGGAACTGGCGAGGATCATGCGGCGATGTCGACGTAACACGGGGCGACGCCCGGCAACGGTGATCACGCCTGCGACCAAGTCGGAAATCGCTATGCCAGCAAGGACGGCACCGACCGGGGCGGGTGTCACTTCATAGCGGACATCGATGTTGACCGCGAGGAACGGGAGCCAGGTTGCAAGGAAGGCCCCGGCCAGCACCGTGGCGGTGACTGGGCGGCGCCACACGTTTCCCAATCCAATCACGCTCCCTGCGATCAGGAGGTGATGCAGGGCCGGCATGAGCGAGCTGGCAACCGGTGCATTCTCGGCGAACGGGTTCCAGGGATAGTTCCATGCGGCGGCCAGCTTGTTGGTCATGGTCGCGGCGACCTGGACCGGTGTCCTGATGAACTGGTCGATGGCGGCGTCGAGGTAGTCCAGATCACGCACTTGGATACGCAGACCGGCATTCCACGCTTCGGGAAGGCTTTCGACGCCGTATTTCGGTGGGACGGGTGCGTCCTGGGGCTGCCATGCACGATCCGGGGGATGGATTCCCCAGTAGACCTGCTGCCAGGAATTGCCGGTCCGCGACCAGACCGGGTTGCCGAATGCGAGCGCGTTGGTCAGGAACCATGGCGCGGCGACGAGGAGGAGGCCTGCAGCAACGGACGCAGTGGTGCCCCAAGCCCTTGCGGTGGGCACGTGACTGGAGAGGTTAGGGGCGTTGCCTGACCGCATCAGTACGTGCTGGATTGCGATTCCGGTCAGTGCGGTGACGAATAGGATGAGGGCAGTGAATTGGAGGGCCGGGCGGAGCATGAGGAGGCCAAGGAAGAACCCTCCAGTTGCACCCCAGATGCTGATGTGACGGAGAGGGTTCGACCGGGCGGGCCGTTCCAGTGCTTCGACGATGCACCAGATGGACACCGTCTGGATGCAGATGAGCGTTGATTCGGCGATGACGAGACCGGACGTGAGGATGAGCGGGGCGTACCACGCCGTCACGAACCCGGTGATCCATCCGGCGAAGGGGCCGGCCATGCGCCACGAGGTTGCCGAGGCCAATCCGATCGTGATTGCACCGAAGACACACTGCACGATGGCAAGCGGGACGTGTGCGCCGGTTCCGGCGACCAGGTAGACGAGAGACTGGACGGCTGGGTAGGTGACCCCCTGCAACGATCCCTGATCGATCGTGTCGAGGAGGCGGCTCCAGAAGTGTCCCGATCCGATTGACTGCCAGGTGGCAACGAAGTTGCGGGCGTGGATCTCGAACCCGAGGGAGTCGCCCATGACGACCATGCGGGCGGTGTAGGCAACGTGGAGCAATCTCAGGACGAGGCCGATTGCTGCCGTGGTGACGGTGATGACGAATGGGTTGGAAAGCCGTAGTTTCCACGACACAGGCACCACGGCTGCGTCACTCATCCCAACCACCACTGATAGTGTCGCCAGAAGGAGATCGCGAGGCTTGCGACGTCAACAATGCTCACCCAAACAAAGGTGATGGGGAGTAGCCCGGCCACCCCACGCTTCGCTCCCCACCCCGCCAGATTTATATGGTCGCTGCGCTCACAACCCGTGAAACCCTGGATTTCGGTTTGGTCGAGTGGAACTGGACGCAGTCGTCTCCAGATCCGAGAGAGACCAGTCGCCACTGTCGCCAGTCCAGCGGCTCCGATGAGGCCGAGAGGGGCGATCGCGGGGAAGAAGGTCTTGGCTTGGGCAACGCCACCCATGGCCGACCCCGAGATGTCGCCAATGCCGTACCGGACAACTGCGAAGGCAATCTGGCATAAGGCGGTTAGCCAGAGGAGAGGCGGAATC
>BJHB01000309.1:0-4234 GCA_014191415.1 Chloroflexota bacterium | reverse complement strand
CGACTTGCCGTGGCTGAGGCCACTGGTCTACGCCCGCCGACATCCGGGATATATTCCGCCAGCTTGGCAGTGGCGGCCGTATAATGCGAGCAAATGGCCACGAGTGCATCCGACGACCTGAAGACTCGCGTTGCGAACGAGTTGGACGCGACATTGAAGCTCATCGACGATACGCAGCGTCGGAGCGTTCGGGCCATCATTCCCGGACCGGTTTGGTTGCGTGCGGCACGAGGGTGCTGGCTCCTGGCCGAGATGGACTGGTCAGCCAACTTCTACAAACGTGCTGCGATTTCGATCCTTCAGTCCGCTCAGGATGACGGACGCAGGCAGGGTTTCTACGCTCCACTTGCGCTCCTTGCTATCGGCGCAGCGTGGATGTCGGGCGACCGGGATCTGCTGGCAACAACGGGTTCGACCATTGATGAAGCGTGTCGCTCGCTTATCGCCAACACTGACTTGAACCCTGAACCGCTAGTTGCGGCGTCGCTTCATCTCACGAGGATCCGGGTTGCGTGGTTTCAGGGTCGTGGAGAGTCGATCCAACGGTTGATGCCGGACCTGGAACGCGCGGTGCGGGGCCTCGACAAGTGGGGTGAGTGGTACTGGGAGGCCGAGCGCGACATTCATACGCACACGGTATTCCGTACCTTACTTGCACAGAAGCCTGATCCGATCAAGGCGTGCATTCAAAAATACAATGAGTATCTGGTGGCTCAACAGGCGAAGTCTCCAACTATCACCGAACTCGTTGACGAAGAATTCATTTCTTTTGCTTCGGCGGTACAGGACCTCGGGATCGAATTGGCTCGCATCACTCTCCCGATCGTTCCAGGCAAGCTCTAGTTTCTAGGGTTCACTTCTTGGGGATGGCTTGGTCGAACACCACGAAATGGTGATTGTGTCCAAGCCCGCCACACCTGCCTGATGTGCGCAGTCGCCGGAACGTGGCCTACATTGCCCCAGACGGCTTTGGTCTTTCTTGCTAGCAACGCAGCTTCTAGGTCAGCGACGGTCGTTCCCGGAAACCACGTTACCGCCGTTCCTACTTGGGCCAAATGGTGTGCGTCACTCGCACCGATCTCCGCAAGGCCCCACCGCCCGACATTCATTTGCCTGATGAGAGTTTCTTTGCGCCTTCCTCCAATCACTCCGGATGCAACTTCAATCCCGACCAGGTTCGGCCCCATTGCGGTTGCGAGGAAGCCATCAATCTCTCTTTGATGGAGGCTTGGGACGAGCACGCTCATGGGGTGTGGAACTACTGCAATCCCACCGAAATCCGCGATTCTTGAGACTGTGCTATGAAGTGCCTCAAACCTGGGCAATGGGCGAGAGGGAAACGGCGGGCGAAAGTAGAGGCCGATAACGTGCCTGAAACACTTCGTCGTCGTCTCAATGCCAACGATGATGGACGGACCGACGTACCCGGGTTCCGCAGACCATCGGATTGCGTCGAGCGCCCCACCGATTTGATCATGGTCCGTGATTGCGATTGCATCGAGCGCGCGGTTTGACGACACGTGTTGAAGCAGGGACCGAACGGACGTCATCCCGTCGCTCCAGTCGGTATGGATATGAAGATCAGCCACACCCATTCGACAACTTCCCAACCGATCGCAAGCGCAGGTGCGTCGTGATTCTCTCTGGCATGAAATTCTGCATTGAGCCAAGTGCTAGTCCATTGGCGCGGATCGGTTCAATGGAGTCGCAACCGCAGGGACAGCTCAAGATGTGTCACCGACTGGCTACAATACCCATCAGCGTTCACTGCAAGTCCGCCAGGTTGGTTTATACAGTGTCACTGTCTGGCTGACGGTTCGGCGCACGACCCGGCCATTACTGTCGCTGATGAAGTGCGATGGGGAGGAAATCCAGACAATGCGTGCGTTTGCTTACCACGCCCCCGCCAGCCTCGCTGAGGCCGTCGCGATACTCAGACGAGAAGGCCCAGGCGGGCGCGTGCTCGCCGGTGGGACTGACTTGCTGGTGCAAATCAAGGAGCGAGGCGCAGTCCCGCGCTACGTGTTGAGCTTGCGTGCCGTTGCGGACTTGTCTCACGTCTCTTTCAAGGCGGGACGGGGTTTGGTGATTGGGTCCCGCGCGTCATTGACGGACGTCATCACAAACCCGATTGTGGTGGAGCGGTACCCCATCCTTGTCGAGAGTGCGGGTCTTGTTGGCTCACACCAAATCCAGAACCTTGGCACCGTAGGGGGAAACCTTTGCAATGCCGCGCCGTCCGCGGATACCGCTCCTCCCTTGATTGCGCTGGGTGCCATCCTGCACCTGCATTCGGATCAGGGAGAACGGGAATTGCCCATCTCCGATTTCTTTGTCGGTCCAGGTCGGACCGCTTTAGGCGAAGGTGAGCTCCTCTCGGAAATCAGTGTGCCGGAACCGCATCCACGGTCCGGCGGCGCATACGAGCGATATACGCCACGTCAGGAAATGGATATTGCCGTCGCCAGCGTCGCGTCGTGTGTCACTCTCGCTGCAGACGGATCTGTTGCCGGCGTGAGGATCATTCTCGGCGCAGTTGGTCCTACCCCTCTCCAAGCCCATGCGGCTGAGGCAGTGCTGATTGGCAAGAGACCTACAGCCGACGTCATCGAGGCAGCAGCCATCGCCGCGGTTTCCGACTCACGGCCAATCAGTGACCAACGTGGCAGCGAAACATATCGGAAGCACCTCATAAATGTGCTTGCCCGGCGCACATTGACCAGAGCAGTCGCATCTGCCCAGGGCTGAGTTTTGGTGCAGATGCGCGGATCGGTTCAACATGCTGAGGAGATACTGGTGGCCAAAATGATCGTCAATGTCGAAGTAAACGGAGAGCGTCAAGAACTCCTGACCGAGCCCTATCGCACGCTCCTTGACCTGCTTCGCGACAACCTGTCGTTGACTGGGACCAAGGAGGGTTGCGGCACTGGCGACTGTGGTGCGTGCACGGTGCTGCTTGACGGTCGACCGGTCAACTCTTGTCTCGTGCTTGCTCCCGAAGCTGAAGGGCGCCACGTGACGACTGTGGAAGGCCTGGCCGAAGACAATAGACTTCATCCAATCCAGACAGCGTTCATCGATGAAGGCGGGCTTCAGTGCGGCATCTGCACGCCTGGGATGCTCATGTCGGCGGTGGCGCTACTGCGGTCAAACGCTGAGCCATCAGAGCAAGCGATCCGCTACGCCATCAGCGGAAACCTGTGCCGCTGTACCGGGTACGACAAGATCGTCAGGGCAATCGAGGTTGCCTCGAAGACGATGCAAGCAGACGCTGCAATTGCATCCCACTGACGGGAAGGCGGCACAACCGCCTGGGAGCGAAAGATGACCACCACCGAACTTCCACGCACGGTCACTGAGGCGCCCGCCGACACGGCTACTCACGTCGTTATCGGCCAGCGGGTAGCAAAGATCGAAGGCGTCGACAAAGTAACCGGAAAAGCCCTGTACGGCGCGGACACCAGCCGACCCGGGATGCTGTGGGGGAAAATGCTGCCAAGCCCTCACGCACACGCAATGATCACATCCATCGACGTTAGTGCTGCGCGGGCTCTGCCCGGGGTTTTTGCGGTAATCACGGGTGCTGATCTTCCAACTATCGTGGCTAGAATTTCCGACACTGATGCCTCGCCCGAAGAGTTCGACACTCCATCACGGGGCAAACAAATCCTTGCATGGAAGAAAGTGGTCTTCTTCGGACAACCCGTGGCAGCTGTAGCCGCGGTGACACCAGCAATTGCCGAGGAAGCCCTGACTCGTATCAAGGTCGAGTACGACCCCCTCCCGGTCGTGATTGATCCAGAGGCTGCAATGCGTCCCGATGCGCCGCTCGTCCAGAATGCGGTCTACACCGAGACGTTCAGTGGCAAGGCGACGACGCCGAGCAACATTGCAAAGCTGACCGAATTGAGCCGTGGAAACGTCGATGACGCCATTGCAAATTCGGATGTGACTGTGTCCGCGACATTCCGGACTGCAATGGTTCATCAGGGATACATTGAACCGCAGGCATGCCTGGCCGAGTACAGCGCAGACGGCCGGTTTACGATCTGGACTTCCACCCAAGGCCAGTTTGGAGTCCGCGGTGGGCTCTCAGGGTTCCTCAAAATCCCCCCCCGGAGAATTCGTGTCACCGCCTCGGAAATTGGTGGCGGTTTCGGTGCCAAGGGCGCGATGACCCTGGAACCAATCTGCACGCTCCTTGCCTATTCCGCCGGACGGCCCGTCAAGATGC
>BJHB01000308.1:0-4258 GCA_014191415.1 Chloroflexota bacterium | reverse complement strand
ACCGGGTCGGAGTTTCGCAACCACGCACAGTGGAGGGACGGGTGCCGGCTCGGACCTGGTGATTGTCGCGACGGGCGCGCACCAGGAAACGATCCACGACGAATACGGTCCAGTTCGGATGGTCCGAACTGACCGATGGAAGTATGTCCATAGGTATGCCTATGGCCCGCACGAACTCTTCGACCTGCAAGAAGATCCGGGCGAATTGGTCAACCTTGTGACGGATCCGGGACACGCCACAACCCGGCGGGAACTCAAGGGTGAGATCGACGACTGGTTCGTGAGATATGCCGACCCGGCCCGCGACGGTATTCGCGAACCAGTGACCGGCCTCGGCCAGATCGCACTGGCGGGCCTGGCCGGACGCGGGGTTGATGCCCACGCTGCTTTCGACGGCTGAACGGACAGACGACTAGCTTTCCCCATCACTTCAAACTTCGAAGCATTCGTGCCGATCCAACACACGGTATGGTGGACGGTATGGAAAATCTTCAAGGTGACTTGAAGCGTGCACGCAAGACGATAGACCGTGCTGAAGAACGAAAAAGGACGGCGTGCGATGCGCTTCCGGAGTGAGCAAGACGGCTCGCATCCCAGACCGAGGTCGCGCAATTGGACGCGCTGATCCGCCCTTCCGAGGTGAGTCGTCACCCTGGATAGACCTGAGAGACCCGTAGGACCCGCGAACGAGGCGCGACATTTCCAAGACAGTCTCATCGCAAGCGGCGACCCTGTACCGGCAGTTAGCGATAGATCTCAACGAGACGTGAATTGGGCCAACTTCGCACCGTCTATGGGTGTTCCAAAATCTGCGACATCACATGAAGCGCGCCTTGTCCATCCGGGTCGCCACGATCATCGTACTCGGCCTCGCAGTCCTCAGCGTCACACTCACATGCGGCCACATCGGGCAGTTAGGTGGCGACCGACCAGCGGAATGGAACGTCCTCGGCAACGCGGATGACCACATTCCGGGCCTGCAAACTCCGTGGGCGGTAGGTTGTGACAGCGACGGCACCACATTGATTGTCGACCGTGACCGCGCCCAGGTGATCCGCGTCGATCCGGAAGGGCATACGGTGGCGCGTTGGGGACGCATGGGAAGCGGTCCAGGCGAGTTCAACCGCCCGACGGGGATTGCAATTGACGTGAACCGACGCGTCTATGTGGTTGACAGCGGAAACGACCGGGTTCAGGTCTTCACCGCGTCCGGCGCGCCCATTGCAGAGTGGGGCCGCAGCGGTTCAAACAGTGGTGAGTTTGATGTTCCCTATGGCATCGCCATCTGGCGTGGCACCGCGCTTGTCACGGACCGCGAGAACAACCGGATCCAGACGTTTGATCTCAACGGCCAGTTCCTGAACGCCTTTGGGCATCGCGGATCTGACAATCTCGGTCTCGATCGCCCGACGGGGATTGCGGTCGATTCCCATGGCATCACGTACGTTGCCGACACCGGGAACGCCCGCGTCCGCGTATTCGACCCGCCGGCCCGGCAGGGGATCGGACAACTCATTGATGACTGGGGAAGATCCTCCGACGAAGACACGATGTCTCCCGCGCCAATGGGGTTGGCAATCGCGCGAGATGCCACGGTGTTCATCAGCGATGAGGTCACGGCCGATGTGACAGCGCGCGACCCCACGGGTCGGGTGACGGGCCGATGGGTGCGAGGTCCCAAGGTGCCGGACTTGAGGAACCCAATCGGGATCGGCATCGACCGAAACGGATCACTCATCGTCGCCGATCGCGGCGCACGGCAAGTCCACGTGCTTGGTCAGGACGGATCACCCAAGGCCTCGTGGGGACGCGCGCACTCCGGATCTGGACAGTTCGTGGGGCCGATTGGCGTGGCCTTCGATCTTGCCGGGAACGTCCTCGTGGCCGAGTTCGGAGCAAACCGTATCCGGAAACTCTCGCCATCCGGAGCGCCCATCGCCGAGTTTGGGCGACGCGGTACCGGGCCCGGCGAGTTCGACGGCCCTTACGGGATTGCCGTGGATGGCAAGGGGCGCATCCTGGTGTCAGACCGGGACAACAGCCGCCTGCAATGGTTCGAGGCCGACGGAACACCGATCGCGGTGTGGGGCGGGTTTGGATCCGGGACGGGGGATTTCGCCAATCCTTCCGGCGTCGCGATCGCAACCAACGGGCAAATCCTCGTTGCGGACACCGTCAATCACCGCATCAAGTCCATCGCGCCTTCAGGTGAGGTGCGCGCAGTGTGGGGTCGTGAGGGAGACGCGCCCGGGGAATTCAGATACCCGCGCGGAGTGACGACTGACCCCGAAGGCCTGGTCTACGTCGCAGACTTCGGGAACAATCGAGTCCAGGTCTTCAGCCCGGACGGCCGCTTCATCCGCGCATGGGGACAGGCCGGCGACAGCCCTGGAGACTTCGACTGGCCCTTGGGAATAGCAATAGGTCCAGAGGGAACGGTGCTCGTTCTTGACACGGACAACAGTCGCATCCAACGGTTCACGCCAGATGGAAAACTCATTGAGATCTGGGGTCATACCGGCAAGGAAGTCGGCGAGTTCCTATGGCCCGATGGCATTGCCGTTTCTCCAAACGGAACGGTCGTTGTGGCCGACACCGCGAACGGACGCCTGCAGGTACGTCGTCCGGGACACTCATCTACCATCGGCGAGATGATTTCCCGCGTGTTTTTGCACTGGTGGAAGGTGTAGGCGCGGCGGGTCAATGCCCGCCTCACGGCTGAATGACCGCAGGACTTCACATGACCGGTAGGTGATGCAATTCGCGCGTTCGGTCGCGCGCCACCTGGATGATCCGACGCAGCTCGTCACCCTCATACGTCACCGTATGGCCGTCGTGCAGGTGGGCGAAGATGAACGACACCGACGATACCGGGCGCCCGGTGACCGCCTCCAAGGCAAGAGCGTAGGCGCCTCCCGGCGCCTCGTACGCACCAGCCGTCGCCCGGGCCTCCTTCTCATTGCCAACAACGTCCGTCTTGAAGTCCGCGATGGCGAGCGTTCCATCAGGCGCCTCATGTAAGAGGTCGATAACGCCGGAGATGACCACGCCGTCGACGGATGCGCCGAGCGGAAGTTCGCGCCAGAGACGCCCTGAAGTGATCGCCTTCGTGACGAATGGGCTGCGCGCCGCATTTTGGACAAGCGTGATGATCCGTGAGGCGTCGCCTTTGACCAGGTCACGAACGTGTGGTTGACGCTTCTTGTCCTCGATACATTCAGCCACCAGCTGGACGATGTTCTCAAGTGTTCCGAGGTCGATCCGCTCAAGGACTTGGTGGACGATGGTGCCTCTGGCCTGGGCGCGAGTACGCATGTCCGCGCTGTCACTGGCGTCTTCGGTCGGGTCGCCTCCGGAGGTTTCCCGCACCAGGTCGCTTTCGTCGGGCTCGGCTGGCGGAACGGACTGATCGGTATCGCCAATGCCGGAACCGTCCGCAAGACTTGCGTGGTCCCGACGCAATCGGCTCGGCGTCACGACCGCACGACGAGACGCGGCTGTGATGCTCTCGACGCGATCGCGCAACCATTCACGCTCGTCATTGATCCATTCGTCCGTGTTCCCAGCCCGCTCCCACTGATCGAGGGTGTCGAGCACCGGCTTTGTCGCGACAGAAATCTCAGCCGGCGCAATGTCTTGCCAGGCAAACGGCGTGGCGAGGGGCGTCGAAGGGGCGTCCGAACGGTCAAGACGCGCAGCGATCCGAGAAGCAGCCGTCGGTGCTGACTTTCCCTCCGACTTTGACGGTGCGCGACGGTGAAGCAACAGGATCAGGTGGTCGCAGGCGCGTGTCGCTGCGACATATTCCAGCCGGATCCGTTCGGCTTCGAGAAGCAGTTTCTCCCGCTCTCCGTAGGCGGCGTATCCCAAGGTCTGGAAATCCCCGCACTTCGCCTCGACTTCCCCTTGCCCGTCGCCCCTGGATAGGCCGTCGAGTTCTTCGCCCTGGGTGCCGGACAGGGCTCCATCCGAAGGGATCGCAATGTCGACACGTGACCCCGCGGTCCGCTGCCGACCATCGAGGCCGGTCAAGAACACGATCGGGAACTCAAGCCCCTTTGCACCGTGGACAGTCATCAGCCGGACGGCGTCCTCGTCACCTTCGGGAGGTTGTGCAGTGGTGTCGGCACGGTTATCAAGAAGCTCGTCAAACCACTCGACAAGGTCGCGCAGGGTTGGCAGACCAGCATTCGCAAGGGTCCGCGCCTGGGACACGACTAGGCGCACCCGGCGCCAAGCCTTCCTAGGTTGCCGGTGG
>BJHB01000307.1:0-4260 GCA_014191415.1 Chloroflexota bacterium | reverse complement strand
CACCCCGCACCAGTCAGGGATGCGTCATCAGGAATGAGACGGTGCGCGAGAGGATGGCATCGGCCTCGCCACCACCAGTCGAAAGGAGATAGTGGCCCCCACCGTCCAGGATCATGCCCTCGGCAGCCACCCCGGCATCGCGCAGGGCGGACAGGTAGGCCTCCCCCTGCGCCACCGGCACCACATCATCGGACCGGCTATGGATCACCAAAGTGGGCGGATGCGCCGCCGTGACGTGGAACCGCGCGGAATAGCGGGCGTGTCTCGCCACCTCGCGGTCAGGCATGCCAAGGGCGATCAGGGCGCGGTCGAGACCGAATGGTGGCCGGTAGTCGCCAGTCTCCAACCGGTGGCGCAGGTCCAGGAGGTCGACGGGAGGTCCCATCAGGACAACTGCGCCGATGGTGCCCGGGCCGGTGTCCTTTACCACCCGCAGGGCATGGATGGCGCTGTAACTGCCGGCCAGGATTGCCGGGCGCGATTGCATCGGTCGTGATTCCGCATGGCGGTCGGCCGGATCGGCCGTGCCGAGGGAGGCAAGCAGGAGGCGCAGGATCCGGATCTCGCGTTCGATGGCGAACGTGTACGGCGGACCGTAGGCAATCACCTCGAACCCGGCCGACGCCAGAGGTATCGACGCACAGTCCCACTGCGATGCCGGACCGGGGTAGACCACCAGGAGGGGGCGTCGCACGACGGGTTGCGATGCGTCGGTGGCGGCGTCGGTGCGGTACCGGAAGATCTCCCCGGATGGCACACCCATCTGGGGGATCGTGACGTCGGACCGATGGGCGGTGGCTGCGACGGGCCGTTCGCACGAAAGCGTGGCCTCGGTGGCATCCATGACGGTTTCGGGTGTGTCCGGGACGGGTATCGGCGGGGTTTCCGGGGTGAGAACCACGTCGACGTGTGTCCCGGCAGCAGCCATCCCGCTTGCGACGTCGATACCGGGTTCGAACCATGCGCGCAGGCGTCCGGGGAGACCCGCATCCGCACGATGGATCATGGTGACCGATGCGAACCCGGGGGCACCGATCCAGACCGGATGCCTGCCAACGGGAATGCCAGTCAGGGTCCAGGTGCCGTCGGCAAGGGTCCGGGCCTCGGTGACCGATCCGTCCGGCATGGCTACGAGGACGGTTGCACGGGGGACTGGACGTCCACCATCGTCGTGGACGGTGCCGCGCAGGGATCCGGTGTCTGCCGCCTGCATGTCCACCGGAACGATAGCCGTGAGGATGCCCGCGACGTCATGCGCGATGACATTGCGAACCGGCCAGAGTGCCTCGATGCGCCCGGATGCATCCCACGCCACCGGTACGGCGACGGACAGGAACGCACTGGCAGCCAGTGCCAAGCGCCACGTTTGGTTGGTCATGACTGGATGGCGCATGATCCTGACTGATCGAAGCGTACGTCAATCTGTGCCGGGAGGTGCCACTCCCCCTCACCCTCTTCGGGACGCTTGCGACAAGGTGGGAGGTCCCTCCCGGCAATGGGGTACAGATGAACGAGGCCGGCATCCCGCACGGGAAGTGAAAGTGAAGTAGCCTGTTGGCCAGGGTGCCGAAGGGTGGGTTCATGGCCCGCGGTACGACCGACGGAGGTCTGGCGATGCGACTTGGGTACTTCAACATGCCGCTTCACCCGCCCGGCACCGATCTGGCGGTGTCCCTGGACGGCGACCTCCAACAGATCGAAACCCTCGATGCCCTTGGATTTGTGGAGGCATGGATTGGTGAACATTTCACGTCGGAATGGGAAAACATTCCCTGCCCCGACCTGTTCATTGCCCAGGCACTCGGACGGACGACGCGGATCAATCTCGGCACAGGTGTCTCATGCCTGCCGAACCACAATCCGTTGATGCTTGCACAACGGATCGGGCAACTCGACCAGATGGCGCGTGGACGCTTTGCATGGGGCGTCGGGTCGGGTGGGTTTCCGGGCGATTTCGAACTTTTTGGCATAGATACCGAACGACTTGAGCAAAGGGCGCTGACGCGCGAGATCCTCGATACCGTCCTGGCCCTCTGGGACGACCCCAAGCCGGCCGAACACGTCCACGACCGGTGGCACTTCCGCGTGCCGGAACGTCAGGACGACATCGGGCTGAGCCTGCACCTCCGCCCGTATACGAGACCGCACCCTCCAATCGCGGTCGCCGGGGTCGGGCCCAAGTCGGACATGCTGACCCTTGCCGGTGAACGCGGGTGGATCCCGATGAGCATCAACATCGTGCCGACCAAGACCCTCATTGCCCAGTGGGACACGTATTCGGGTGCCGGCGCGCGCGTGGGACGTCCTGCCGATCGCGCGAACTGGCGCATTTGCCGTGACGTCTTCGTGGGCAAGACCTCGGCACAGGCGCGCGAGGCGGTCATCGACGGCGTCATCGGGCGCGACTGGCGCGAGTACTTCCTGCCGTTGCTGCGCAAAGGTCGCATGATGATCGCCCCGAAGATTGATCCAGCGATGCCTGATGAAGCGGTGACTATCGAGTACCTCTGCGACAACCTCTGGATCGTCGGGGATGTCGACGAAGTCACCCGCAAGTTGCGCACCTTGCATGATGACGTCGGTGGGTTCGGCACCTTGTTGGTTATCGGCCACGAGGGCAGTGCGCACGGCGACTGGGGACAGTCGATGCGTCTTCTCGCCGAAGAGGTCGCACCGCGTATCCCCTAGTTGGGCCATGTGTGGGCAGTTTTGCAGTCGACGGACACAGGGCGGTACACGACACCCGCACCGGCGCCGTGTTGAACCACATGACATGACGCCAAGTGGTGCGCAACCGGAGTGGTCAGGCAAGTCCCGATGCAGGGTGACTGGAACATGTAACCCGCCTGACGCCACATAGCTCTTGCGACTGTCGGTTTTTGGCCTAGCAAAGACGGTACTTTCAAACCAGCAAAAAGTCACGCGCTGGATAGGGAGACCCCGTTAGTGAAAGACAATCCACGGCGTCTCGTGCTGGTTACAGGGGCAGGTAGCGGGATCGGCCGGGCATCCGTGCTTCGGTTCGCCCGTGAGGGATGGGATTGCCTGGCCGGCGTGCGGAACGCAGACGCAATGGGTGCCTGGAAGGACCTGTCCATCGCCAACGGTGACGTGGCGCGGCACGTGGTGCCGGTGGTGCTTGACGTGACACATGCCACCGACCGGGACGCCGTCGTCCGGGAAGTGGAGGAACGTGGTGGTCGTCTCCACGCGCTTGTGAACGGGGCGGGTATCGCGCTACCGGGGACGTTCGAGTTCGGCAACGCGGATACCGACCGTGCCGTCGTGGAAACGAACCTTCTCGGGCCGATGGCCTTGGTTCGGCAACTGGTCCCCGCCTTGCGCGCCGCGGCTAAGTCGCCAGTCACCCCACTCCATCCGGCCGTCGTGGTGAACGTGGCCTCCGTCGCCGGGATCGCACCCATGCCGTGGATGTCCCCCTACAACGCCTCGAAGTTCGGCATGGTGGGGTGGTCAGATGCCGTGGACCATGAACTTCGTGGGGAGGGCATCCGCGTCGTCACGGTACTTCCAGGCACCGTACGTACTCCGATGCTTGACCGGGCAGATGCAACCCTGGCAACTGAGATTGACGCCTTGCCGGGATCCGCACCCGGATCGTACCGCCAGGGCCTCACTCATCTCCGCCAATCGTCGCGCACCATGGCGCGGTTCGGGAAGTCACCGGAAGCGGTGGCACAGGTGATCGTGGACGTTGCAGGCCGGCGTCGACCGCCAACGCGCGTCGTGGTTGGAGTGGATGGCCAGCTGATCCGCGCCATCATCGTCTGCCTCCCCCACCAGTTGGCGATGATGGTCATTCGTGGCTTGTTGTCTCTCTGAACCTGCGCACCAACAAGGCGCATGCAAGGCATGGGGCTAACCGGCATGAAGGGGGCGATGGGGCGGAGATCCCTCACCTGTTTGGTGGGGCGTACCATCCCACCCAACGAAGGAACCCACCGTAGCGACGGTGCCGTTCGCGTCACCGCCATCATGAAACATCCCTTTCTTGGCAAACATGTGTTCCGAAGACACGCCTCATCGCCGAACCGACAACTACAGGGCATCTCTTGACTGGTCGTGACCGGAAGGTCGGGGCACCCGCCGACCGACATGCCCTGGAGGCGACGTGGTGGTCTCTTCGTGCGATTCTTGTACGCTTCGGCGGAGTTGTCCCGGTGGATGTCACCGCGGCACTACCCCGAGAGGTACATCAAATGAACCCGCACGCCCAGTCCTCGGTCCCCGAAGCCCTCC